>JAPKCZ010000402.1 GCA_028822745.1 Kiritimatiellia bacterium
GTGGCCTCCGTGACGCCTAACCAGGGATTGCTTCGCGCGTTCCTGTTCCCCCTGGCGAGCTGCACACAGAACGCGTGTGAGGATGCAGCTTTGGCGGAGTTGTATGAGGAAATGGATGCCCCAGCGGCACTGTTTCCCGACAAACTTGAGTTCGGCAGCGAACCGTTCGCTGCGAATCGGCTGCTCAACGGTCTCGAGCCCGGAGAGCAGATTCCCTGGAAGTCATGGGGTAAACCGCTGATTGCCTGGCTCGGACTCCTGGTGCCCTGGTGGGTGATGATGATCGCGATCGCGATGATTGCGCTACCGCAATGGCGTGATCGAGAGCGGGTGACGTTCCCCTTGCTCGAGGTGCAGAAGGCGATCTGTTCGGCACCTGTAACCGGGCGCGGACTGCCCGGTATCTTCCGTGACCCACTGCTGCTGATGGGGCTTGGCATTTCGTTCTTCATCATTATGCTCGCGCGTGTGAGCGGCAAGTGGCCAGGCATTGTGCCGGCTGTCCCGCTCTTGTTCGACATGTCGCCGTATTTCACAGAGGGCTTTGTGCGTCATCTTCCCGGATGGATCAGCGGGAAATACCAGCTGTTCTTTTCCGTCGTGGGCTTGGGCTTCTTCATGCAGAAGCGGGTGAGTTTCTCTATCTGGTCCATCCAGCTGCTTGCAGGTCTCCTCATCGCGATGGTGACCGTCTACTCGCCACCCTTTGAATGGGGTTGCCTGGTGCCCATGAAGATTGGGGTCCATTTTGCGATTGCGGTGGGTGTCCTGTGGATGGCGCGCTCGCATCTGGCGCACATCGGGTCCACCTTTATCAAGGGCGTCAAAACGGATGCCGAGCGTCGTGATCGCTTGGCGGCAACGGGGCTTTTGCTGAGTTTTGTCGCCATGTTTGCCTGGTTTACGTGGGTCGGCGTACATCCGGGCTGGAGTGTCGGGATTATCCTGGTGGCCTTCCTGTTCGGCATTGTCTATGCGCGGGTCGTGGCCGAAACGGGGCTGCCGATTGTTTCCTCCACGGCGCATTACGGGAGGACCTTGATCGCGCTTGTTCCGGTGGCTTGGCGTACGGCCTCCTCAATGTACTTCGCCGGAATCATGGCTGTTTTCATTGGCTACATGAACCGCATGTGCGCCGCCGTGTTCGTGTTGCATGCACTGGGGCTGGACGAGAAGGCCAGCCCGCGCAAGCAAGTGCGCCTGGCTGTGCTGTTCCTGGGGGTGCTGGTCGCGTCGGCGGTGATCGCCGGCGCCACCTACTTGGTGGTGGGTTACACGGTCGCGGAAACGATTACGGGCGGCAGCATTGTGTCGTGGTGGCGCGGCATCTTCCCGTGGATAGCGGAGGGAAGTCTGAGCGCATGGGGGAGCGGCAAGATACTCAATACAGAGCCTCGGCTGGCCTGGTTTATTCTCTATGGCGCACTGCTCGCCGGGCTCCTGCAGTGGCTCTGCACATTCAGTGTTAAATGGCCATTTCACCCCTTGGGCTTGCTGCTGATTTCTACTTGGACGGGCACCATGGTGTGGTTTAGCGTGTTCGTTGGCTGGCTGCTGAAGACGCTCGTGATGAAGTATGGCGGGGCCCGCACCTACACCCGCGCCCGCGGTCTGTTCCTGGGCCTCATCCTGGGCGAAGTGGCAGGGATCGCCATCTGGACGCTGATCAATGCCGTTCTGCTCGCGACAGAAGCGGGATAGCCGCTCCAAGCAAGACCATGTCTGTCGATTACGCCATAGCAATGCCAACAAGAAACGGAATGCACAACCATGATAGAAACAGCTGAATCGCCCTTTGTTCTACAGATCGAGGATGACGCCATTGTCAGCCTCCGGTACCGTGATGATGTTCACCCCACGGAGTACATCAAACCCGGCGAACGACTTGGCGACCTGTCGCTCTGGTACCGTCGCGCCGACGAGCCATGGACCACGCAGACGCCAGATGACGAAGGCGCTCGCGACACCACGGTCCAGGCGACATCCAAGTTCACGCTCGATGGCCAGGATCTGCTCTGGACCATCGACATCGAGAACACCGCAGACCACGCCATCGAAGTCGGCGGTCTCGGACTGCCGCTGCCCATGCACGACGACTTCGTCTGGGACCCCAAGACCACCGCCCAGCTCCGCGTCTTCTGCCATCACCATATTGCCGCGCACGGCTCCTTCTTCTATTGGCTACGCCCCAACTCGGTGCCGCCCTACCTGCTGATGATGCCTGAGGGTGATACGGTCCTTGAGTTCTGGGGTATGCAGGAAAAGCTTGTCGACCGCGAACTGAAACGCGGTGCTATCGCTGCATACCCCTATTCCAAGGCGCTGGAAGAGGACATTGCCGCGCATAACGGGTCCTGGCGCCAGCCGCACACCAGCCTTACACTCGAGCCGGCCGATCAACCTGGGGCAAGCCATCGGCTTGCCTTCCGCTTCAAATGGGTCGAGTCGCTAACGCAGATTCGCAATAGACTTTACGAACACGGCCTGTTTGATATCGAGGTGGTTCCTGGCATGACGCTGCCCAGTGACATGTCCGCACGCATCTCCATACGCTGCACGTCGCCTTGCCACATAAGTGCCGAGTTCCCCGAGCGCACCACGATCACAGCATTGCCGGCCCGGGGCGAGCACCAGATCTTCGAGGTCGCCTTCGCGCAGCTCGGCGAAAACCTGCTGGAGGTCACTGCCGAAAACGGAAAGCGTAGCGTCCTCGAATTCTTCGCCACTGAACCGGTGCGCACGCTCATCCAGAAGCGCGCCACATTCCTGGTCGATGCCTGCCAGCACAGAGATCCGTCCCAATGGTGGAACGGCCTGATCTCCGACTGGAACATGAACTCAGAGACCCTTCTGGACCCCGAGCACCTCGACACGATCGAAGGCTGGCGCGAGTATATGGCCTCCTGCGACGATCCGGGTCTGGGCAAAGCCCCCTTTGTCGCGCTCAAGAACATGGACTACCCAGTTGCCAAAGAAATCGAAGGGCTCGACGCCTATATCGATGACTTTGTCTGGGGCAAACTGCAAATGAATGATGAGGAGTCGCATCCGTTTGGCATCTATGGGATCCCAAACTGGAAGCGGAACCGCGAAAGCGAGGAGTCCGGTGCCAAAGGCAAGCTGCACATCTGGCGTATCTACGACTTTCCTCATCTTGTGTTGCTCTACTGGGCCATGTATCACATCGC
>JAPKCZ010000403.1 GCA_028822745.1 Kiritimatiellia bacterium
TCTATACGTTTCTCACCGAGCATCGCTTCACCAATATGAGCGCGCTGCTGTTCAGCGCCGGGGTGATCGTGTTCCTGATCGGCCTGATTTCCGAACAGATCACGGCGTTGACCTACCGTCGCAACGACTGAGCTCCCGGCAAGGCCGACGTGCAAAAGCCCCGTATTCTGGTGATCACCCGCAACCTGCCGCCATTGCGGGGCGGGATGGAACGGCTGAATTTTCATCTATTGCAGGAACTGGCGAAAACTTTTGAGCTGCGTGTCTGCTGTCCCAAAGAGTGCGTATCCGCTGTTCCTCCCGCGGCGCAGGCGACTGGAGTGCCGCTACGTCCGCTTTCACGATTTATCCTCGAAGGAGCCGTGCATTCCATCGCACTCGCGCGGCGATTTCGCCCACATCTGGTGCTTGCCGGCAGCGGCCTGACCGCGCCACTCGCGCGAGTGGCTGCGATATCCGTGAATGCCAGGTTCGTTGCCTATCTGCATGGTCTGGATATCGTTGCCGAGCACTGGATTTACCAGAAATTATGGGTTCGGCAGTTTTCCGCTCTTGACTTGGTCTTGGTTAACAGCCGCAATACTGCGGCCCTGGCGGAGCGTGCGGGCGTCCCAGCATCGCGCATCAACGTTGTGCACCCCGGCGTCAGTTTGCCGGCATGGAAGCCTGCAATGGCGATCGAGTTCCGGCAACATTTCGCATTGGGGGATCGCCCTGTGCTCTTGTCCCTCGGCCGTCTGACATCGAGGAAAGGCATTGTGGAGTTTCTTGAACGGGTGATGCCCGCGCTGGTGCGGGCGGTGCCCGGGGTATTTCTCGCCGTGATCGGTGGTGAGGCGGTTCATTCCATCAATGCCGACTCACGAAGTCAGCGGCAACGCATTCGTGAGGCCATCGGGAGGCTGGGCTTGCACGAACATGTGCAACTCATGGGAGAGCAGGAAGACGCGATGGTGCGCGCTGCTTTTTTTGCTTCCCGTGCCCTCATATTTCCCGTGCTTGATCAGCCGGGGGATAGCGAAGGTTTTGGGATGGTTGCGGTGGAAGCGGCTGCTCACGGAGTGCCCACCGTTGCATTTGCAGTGGGGGGCGTAGTGGATGCGGTGGCGGATCCAGAAACCGGTAGCCTGATACCGTCCGGCGACTATTCCCGGATGACCGAAAAGCTGATCGAGATGTGCAGTGGTTCTGAGCCGGAGGAAGTCAGGCGGAGGAGGCGTGACTTTGCCGCAAGATTCGAATGGAGCCAGTTCGGTGAGCGGGTCCGGAAGCTGTGCGGGGCGCTCATCGAAAACCCAGATACCGTGAATTTCGTGTGAGCAGTCACCCGGACAAATTCCAGCGCAAGCCACATGCCGTGCTTGATGCTGCGTCGCGCCGATTGAAAGCTCTGAAGATCGAAAGGTTGCTGGATCTGACGCCTGGTACCAAGCCTATTCGAATGCTGGAAATCGGTTGCGGAATAGGTGGAATATCACACTATTTTGGTACCCACACCGGGCTCGAGTGTGACGTGGACGCCGTCGATGTCGTTGATCTCCGGCAACTGAAAGAGGGCTACCGCTTCACTCGTGTGTCAGGAACCGAGTTGCCGTTTCCGGATGCCAGCTTCGACGTCGTTATCAGCAATCACGTGATCGAACATGTCGGCGATCGTAGCAGTCAGGCACATCACCTGAGCGAAGTCCGGCGCGTCATGAAACGTGGCGGCCGTGGCTATCTGGCGGTGCCGAATCGCTGGCAACTGGTCGAGCCCCATTATGGGCTGGCATTTCTGAGCTGGTTGCCGCATGCCTTGCGGACACCTTATCTAAGGCTCATGAATAAGGGATGGTTCTACGATTGCGAACCGTTGACAGTGGTTGAGCTGGAATCTCTGCTGTGCAAAGCCGGCTTCGAATTTGACAATGTCTGCGTAGATGCCGCGCGCCTAACATTCGCGCTTGAGCGCCCCGATTCTGCAATCATTTCCTTCCTGCTCCGAATGCCAATACCCATTTTGAACAGAACAAAGAGCATCATTCCGACACTGATTTATGTGCTTCGGTAGCCTGAATTTGCGATGAGTACTCGGGCAAACTTTCCCTTCAGATTCTGCGCGATGACCGTAGTCCGTCGGCTGCAGATTCGCCACACATTTCTAACATGACCTTGGCTAAAGTGACCTTGCTTGGGCGTGCCGCCCGGGTTGCTCATATTGACGGTGCAACATTCTTCTCCATCGTCAACAAGGCATGGGGTGGTTTGGTGGGAATGGTTTCCGTTGTGCTGATCGCAAAAACTTTGTCGCCAGTTGAGCAAGGTTTTTACTACACATTTTCGAGTCTTCTTGCACTGCAGGTTGTGCTCGAACTCGGCTTTTCTTACGTGATCGCCCAAGTTACGGCGCATGAGTTTGCGCTCAGTGAACAGCATGAATCTACGTCTGTTCGAAAGCGAGCATTTTCCAGGTTGATCTCTGTATTTTGGCTAAGTTTGAAGTGGTATGGGATTCTCGCCATTTTTTTTGCCGTGTTCTGTTCCATGAGCGGGGAAATTTTCTTTCATGCCACTTCATCAGATTCCCCCCGAGTCTGGAATATTCCATGGCTTCTGGCGGTGATGACATTTGCTCTATCTATACCGCTGATTCCGGTGTACTCATTTCTTGAAGGCTGCAACCGCGTGTCGGCGGTAGCGAAAGCCCGGACGATTCAAGATGTTGTCGCATATTGCGCCCTATGGGGGATGTTCTTGCTTGGCGCCGGCCTCTATGCCGTTCCAGCGCTGTACCTGGCAAAGGTATTGGCAGGAATCTCAGGGTTAATATTGACCGGGCAGGGCCCATTCTTGCTCTCAATACTGCGTGCTGATGTAAACACGTCCGAGGCAATTTCATGGAGAAAGGAAATATTCCCGTTCCAATGGAAGATCGGACTTAGTTGGTTGAGCGGCTATCTGATTTTTCAATTGATCAGCCCCGCGTTATTTTCGGCTCAAGGGCCGAAAGCCGCGGGGCAGGCCGGAATGACCATTGCGATATTCACCGGGTTCAACGCCTTAATGAGCTCCTGGGTGATTACAAAGTCGCCGTATTTTTGTCAATTGGTCGCCCTGGGGCGAAGCCAAGAACTGAGAGCGGCCTTTCGTCGAGCTGCTTTAACATCCACATTGATTTCGGTTCTGGGGCTGTGCACCCTGGT
>JAPKCZ010000404.1 GCA_028822745.1 Kiritimatiellia bacterium
GGTCAATAAGATGCATCTGTGTCAATCCAACCCAATATTCTGTGATTGAAATAGAGCCAGAATCCGCATCTCGGTAAGTGCACAGGCTGCAAATTTGTACTATGGAACATTGGGGGATCAGAGTCCTTCCTCTCGACGAGTTTGCCCGAAGGCTTCGACACTGAGGCTTATTATCAGTGGGCATGGAAGGCAAACCGGTATCCACCTGTCGGTACTTTCTGGTCGACTTCCGACGTCTTTGGAAAAGGCTTTCAGCCCGCGACGTTAAACACGAATAACTTAAATGTGGGCGGTCTGGATGCAGGCACACTGGCGGGTCCTGGGCGCGTCGGCATTGGCACGCTGAACGCCACGAACTCGGCGCTTGTCAACGGCGCTTATCCGGGATCGTTAGGCGTCCCGTATCTGACGACCAACGCCGGAGACAATCCGCAATATGGTATTCGCGTTGGCTATCGGCCGCCAAATCTGGACGTCAACTTCGGACTGTACTACCTTCAGTACACGGACAAGGCTCCTGTTGTGTCCTATCTTGCCAGTGGAGTGTCTAACTATCACTACCTGTCGGACCGGCGTTTGATTGGCGCTAGTGCTAACCTTCCGATCGGCAATTGGGCCGTCGGTACTGAACTTTCGTACCGCCCGCGCGATGCTGTGGCGATGTCCGGGTGTTTCAACGCCGGCGGACCCGCGGACGCAAATACGAATGGGGTTTCTGGCCAGACATGCAACGGTTACAGGGATTTCAAGAAGTTCCAGTACGACATCAATGCCCAGTTAAACCTCACTCCCAGTACATATCCGTTCATCAAATTTTTGAAGGCGGACGCGGCGACCTTCACGGCTGAATTTACGTGGATTAACTATCCGGGAGTGAATCCCAACACGCAGTACTACAGCACGATTAACGGTCATCCTGTTTACCAGCTCGTCGATGCTGGCTATGTCACCTGGCTCGACGGCGGCAATGTGGGAGGGCAGGGTACGGCCAATTCCATGGGACTGACGCTCGACTTCAACTGGACCTATGACGGCTCGTTGATTCCCGGCTGGCAGGTGACACCTGGCGTGACTTTCCAAGGCACGCTGCATGGCTATACACCGACGTTCAGCTACAACTATGCATCAGGCGCGAAGTCGGTAAACCTCTACGTGCTGTTCAACCAGAACCCGACCGTATGGCAAGCGGGTATCAACTTCGCCATGTTCTTCGGCGGAAACTCGTCGAGCCAGGTCTATGGAGACAGAAACTTCATCGGTATATTCGCGACCCGCAATTTCTGATCTGCTCGCCACGGTGTGGCGGCGTTGCGGTGCGCTGCCGGGCACTTGCGGGAGGCGAGCGCGCGGTCGCGTGTGCATTTGCAGAGATTTGGGCACGCCACGCCGCAGTGTGTCGGTTGCCTCGGCGGGTTGGTAACCGACGTCTTACCTTTTGCAGGAAGCTGAGCGTGATTTACGATGCCGAGCGGGAAGTGTTTGAGGCAGCCTCTTCATGGCTGTCGTCGGGATTCAACGTTTGGTTGTACACGGTCGTGAGGACATGGGGATCGTCACCCAGGCCAATTGGTTCGGTTATGGCGTTGAGAGACGACGGACGTGTGGTCGGTTCTGTGTCCGGTGGCTGTATCGAAGATGACCTCATTCATCAACTGCAGACAAAAGGACCACCCGGCGAGACCAGGCCTGCGATAGTCGAGTATGGGTTGAACGCAGACGAAGCTCATAGATTTGGGCTGCCATGTGGCGGGACCTTGCAATTGGTGCAGGAAAGGCTCGGCGCTAAAAGTGGACTCGATACTTTGCTTCGCGCTAAGAGATGGCCGGATTGTCCGCCGGACGTTGAGACTTTCCACAGGTGAGACGCATTTGGCAGACGCCTCAGACGAGCCGGGCGCGATTCGATTTGATAAGACAACGCTGTCAACGGTACATGGGCCAAACTGGCGGATGTTGTTGATAGGTGGCGGCTACCTCAGTACCTATGTCTCAATGATGGCGATTCCGCTAGGCTATGCCGTGACGCTATGCGATCCACGACCGGAGTACGTCGCTGAATTGGAGATTCCCGGGGTCAACGTTGTGCGGACGATGCCAGACGACGCGGTGATCGAGATGAAACTGGATGCGCGTAGCGCGGTGATTGCGCTGACCCATGACCCAAAGCTTGACGACTTTGCTTTGATAGAGGCACTTGAGACACGTGCGTTCTATGTCGGTGCTATTGGTTCACGCCGAAATAGTGATGCGCGCCGAGAGCGGCTAAGCCTATTTGGATTGCGTGACGCCGCGCTGGCAAATTTGCGCTGCCCGGTAGGGCTCTACCTTGGCGGAAATTCGCCTCCTGAGATTGCGCTATCGATCATCGCCGATGTCACGGCGCGGCGTAACGGTATTCCCATTACCGAGTTGGCGGATGTACGGCTTGGAAAGACTATTGCTGGGTAATCGACTTGGAGAAACGCCGATTGCACAAAGGGGTCCACTGCCGATTGACGATCGAATGGGGATTCGAGGCCAGAGTTCGCAGGGACGGGATCGGAGCCGCCCGTGCGCCATTTTCTAGCGTGTCCAGATGACTGATTTTGCTGTATGGGTAGGATGATGGGTATGCCGTGACTTGGAGATGTGGGAGCCAAACCTGGCGCGGCTTTGCGGACAAGTGTTGGAATCGGCTGCTTTCCGCCAGACATGGCTTCCGGGCAATTCCAATCTCTTCCAAAAACGTCCTCCAGGTCGCTGATTTCAAGGCGGTTTATGGGTAACGACATGCTTGCTGATGGCACTGTCAACTTGCGGGACTTTGTTGATGTTGATGCATAGGGCACCGCGGTTCAGAAAGAGTTCGACGGAGTTTGGGTGACGTTGGTAATTTCACGCCAAGCGGCGAAACGGGTCGCGAGGTGTTTGCGATAGAGGGGCGCGCGCAGCAGATGTCGTTTCAGTGTGAAATGCTGCCGGATCGGACCGAAGCTCGACAGGAAGGCCTGCGTGCGCTTCGGATCGCGAAAGCCTCGCATGCGCCGCTCGCGTTCCCGCGTGGGCTGATGGCTATTCTCTGCGCGGTTGTTGACGCGGGCCGCAGCCTTGACGAACACGTGCTTCACGTTGACCAGCGCTGGGATGTCGGCTTTCGCCGCCGGACAGCTGCGCAATTGATCGGTGACGATCTTGCGTGGCA
>JAPKCZ010000405.1 GCA_028822745.1 Kiritimatiellia bacterium
TTTCAGAAAGCGGCCCCTTTGTGCACATCCTTCCACGCGAACACGGGCGTCGAGAACGACGCTACACCCACCTGCTTTCTGGCGCAGCCCCCCTCGGCGAACAAGACAGCGCGTCGGACGCCGAGCCACCAACCGAATCAATGCATAGCGCCTCCGACGCCGAGTTGGCCCAACGCGTCGATGCGCTCGAAACCGAGTTGGCGCAGCTGCGCACGGCGATGCATGAAATGCAAACGGCACTCGGCCTCGCGCCGACCACACCGGAATCGGAATTATCAGAAGACCCAGTCCAATCTACAATAGAGACAACCCAAGAGGCCTAAGGAGGACACATGAACAAAGTGAATCGAACCAGTTCCAGAATCACCCAGGAAGTCAGCCAGGGCCACTCCCAAGCCATGCTTTATGCGACCGGCCTGACCGAAGCCGACATGGACAAAGCCCAAGTGGGTATCGCCAGCGTTTGGTACGAGGGCAACCCATGCAACATGCATTTGCGCGAATTAGCGGATGAAGTCAAAGTCGGCACAACGCAGGCCGGCCTCGTCGGCATGCGCTTCAACACCGTCGGCGTGAGCGACGGCATCTCAATGGGCACGGACGGCATGAGCTTCTCGCTGCCTTCACGTGATGTCATCGCCGACTCTATCGAAACCATCATGGGCGGCCAGTTCTACGACGGCCTGATCGCCCTGCCCGGGTGCGACAAGAACATGCCCGGCTGCCTGATGGCCATGGGGCGCCTCAATCGACCCGCACTGATGGTCTACGGCGGCACGATCAAAGCGGGCTGCTCAGCCAAAGGTGAATCTCTAAACATTGTGTCCGCCCTCGAAAGCTACGGCGCATTTCTCTCCGGAACCATTGACGAAGAAGAACGCAAAGACGTCGTCAAGCATTCCTGCCCGGGCGCTGGTGCCTGCGGCGGCATGTACACCGCCAACACGATGGCGTCTGCCATCGAAGCGCTCGGCATGACCCTTCCCTATTCGTCATCTATTCCTGCTGAATCGGAAGAAAAGACGCAGGAATGTCACCGCGCAGGCGAAGCCATTAAATTACTCCTTGAGCAAAACATCCGCCCAAGCGACATCATGACGCGCGATGCCTTTGAAAATGCCATGGTCGTCGTCATGGCCCTCGGCGGGTCCACGAACGCCGTGTTGCACTTGATCGCCATGGCGCGCAGCGTCGGCGTGGATTTATCGATCGATGATTTCCAATCTGTCAGTGAACGCATTCCGTTCCTGGCCGACCTAAAGCCAAGCGGTCGCTATATGATGGAAGACCTTCACAAGGTTGGCGGCACACCAGCCCTCATCAAGCTCCTGCTTGAGGTCGGCGTGCTAAACGGCGACTGCCTGACCGTCACCGGAAAAACGCTTGCCGAAAACGTGGCCGACCTCCCCGGGCTCACTGAGGGCCAGGATGTCATCACAGCATGGGATAAACCCATCAAGAAGACGGGTCACATCTGCATCTTGCGCGGCAACCTCGCCCCCGACGGCGCCGTGGCCAAAATTACAGGCAAAGAAGGCGAAGCCTTCACCGGCACGGCTCAAGTGTTTGATGGCGAAGAGGCGATGTTGACCGCCACGCAAGCAGGCCACATCAAAAAGGGCTCCGTCGTTGTCATTCGCTACGAAGGCCCCAAGGGCGGCCCCGGCATGCCCGAAATGCTGCAACCCACGGCGCTGATCATGGGCGCCGGCCTTGGCAAAGACGTGGCCCTCATCACCGACGGTCGTTTCTCGGGTGGGTCACATGGCTTCATCGTGGGTCACATTACACCGGAAGCCCAAGAAGGTGGCGCCATTGGTATGGTGCAGGACGGCGACACCATCACCATCGACTCCGTCTCAAAGGAGATCAAGGTTCACCTATCAGGCGATGAATTAGAAGCGCGACGCAAGAACTGGGTCGCCCCAGCCTACAAAGCAACGCAGGGCGTACTATACAAGTACATCAAGTCTGTGCGGAGCGCGTCCGAAGGCTGCATTACGGACGCCTGAGGTTGATGGCACGCTGCGTGTCGGTGACGACGCGCAGCCGGCCTCAGGACTCAACGACATAATTAAAGTGGTCGTTTTCCTCGGAATACACGATGTCGTGAATTTCTTCAGCGGTTCGGGCGTTGAAAAGTGCTTCGCGCGTCCGCTCCTCATGCATGATTCGCGCCACGGAACCAATTACCTCAAGGTGCTTCTCCGCTTTGTTGTGTGGCGTCATGATCATCACTACCAATCGCACAGGGACACCATCCTCGGCGCCGAAATCCAGCGGCGTGTCGACTAGGGCCAGCACCCCACAGATATCCTCCCCATAATCCACTTTGGCATGCGGGACCGCAATACCTCGCCCAAGCGCAGTCGACACTTCCGCTTCGCGCTGATTCAGGGCCGCCACTAATTCTTCGACCGGCATATCGATACGGTGTGCACGCAACAGAAAATAGGCCAACTCTTCGATCAGAGATTCTTTGTCCTTCGCGTAGACTGACGGCAGAATGAATTCTTCCTGCAGGAACTCAATCAAGCGCGTCTTGTCTTGGTTTGCCTCGTTCGTCTTTTTCAGCGCCCACGCCAATACCGGCCCGGCCAGCAACTCGAAGACCACCACACCCGTCAGCACACAGGCGGTCAGCATCCCTTCGATATCGGCGAAAACAGGGTCCTTTTCAACAATGACGATCAAGGCGATCGCAATCGCCCCCTGCGCTAGCAATGCGGGGCCTACGTAGCGACCCATTTTAGGCAATGAATGGCTTATACGCGCGCCGACGAAACCGCCATTCACCTTCCCGGCAATGCGCGCCAAAATATAAAGCCCAGCCGCCGGCATGATCATCAACGCCGCATGCACATCAAAGTGTGCGCCAGCCAACACGAAAAACAGCGTGAAAATGGCATTTTCAAGCACGTCGAAAAGCCCAAGCGCCTCCTCTTTAAAGGACGCACGGTTCGCCAAGACCAAACCCAACGCCAGACAGGCCAGAATGGGAGACGGTTGAATACCCTGAGCGCGCAACAGCTGCGACAGATACTCGCACAACCCTGCGGCCATCGAAATGCCGACAAGTAGAGCCGTGAAAAGGCGTGCCGAATTGTGACTACGATCAGAATCGCCTGTGTCACCGCCCCGCGCGGCCTCTTTATCCAACACCTTTACAAGGACGAAGCC
>JAPKCZ010000406.1 GCA_028822745.1 Kiritimatiellia bacterium
CGCGGACTATAGACTGCGACGCACAGGGAAGCCCGTCCACGTCCAACCCATCGACCAATGCGAGATCGACGGTTTCGGCAAGATTGGACAAGGCACGCGCCATCGCAAGATGCGTGGCGCGCAGCACGTTCAGTTCGTCAATTTCGTCATGATCCGCTGAACCGACGGCCACGTCTACGAACTCAGAATCGCGCAGTATGCCGTCGTAACGTTCTCGCTGACGTGCGCTGAGTTTCTTGGAATCGGTTAACCCGCTCAGGAGACCGGTGATCTCACGTTCGGCGAAGCTTGGGGCGATGACAACAGCGGCGGCAACAACAGGGCCAGCAAGTGGGCCGCGACCGGCCTCATCGACGCCAGCAACGCGCCCTAGACCCGCATTCCAATGGCCACGCTCGATAGCGAGCATGTCTGCCTTGGCCTGGTGCCCGGGACACACGTTAAACGCCCCCGTCTGAAAGTGATCAGCGAATTTTTTCGCGCAAGCGTGTCTTCTTGCCCACGCGATCACGCAGGTAATAGAGTTTGGCGCGACGAACATGTGTCGAGGCAATGATTTCGATCTTGGCCAAATATGGGGAATGCAGAGGGAAGACACGTTCAACACCGACACCATGGGAAATACGGCGAACGGTGATCGTTTCCGTGGCGGATGAGCCGTCACGTGCAATGAGCGTACCGGCGTAAACCTGAACACGCTCTTTCTCGCCTTCTTTAATGCGGACGTGGACTTTCATCGTGTCACCGATGTGCATCTCAGGCAGATCGTCCTTGAGGTTCTGGCGATTAATCTCGTCGATGATTGGTGATGACATAGCCCTGTCCCTTTCTATTGTTCAAACGCGGCTCTTCAGGGAGCCATATCTTAAAAATTCTTGTTCTTCAACAAATCCGGTCGACGCTCTTGCGTGCGCTCAATCGATTTCTGCCTGCGCCATTCAGCGATCGCTTTATGATCACCTGAGGCCAACACTTTTGGCACTTTCATGCCTCGAAACTCTATCGGACGCGTATAGTGCGGGTGCTCAAGCAGTCCGTCCGCAAAGGACTCTTGCTCGGTCGCGCCCTCGCCACCCAAAACACCAGGCAACAATCGCACAACGGCATCTACAAAAACACCTGCCGCCAACACGCCGTTGGTCAACACATAATCGCCAATGGACAACTCGTCGTCCACCAAGGCTGTGCGCACGCGCTCGTCGACGCCCTCATAGTGACCACAGATCACAATGAGATGACCAGGTTGCGCGTACGCTTCAGCAACACTCTGTTGCATCTGCCTGCCTTGCGGCGTCATCAAAATCACTCGCGACGAATCGCGTTTCAAATGCTCAACCGCATCAAAAAGCGGCTGTGCTTTCATCACCATTCCCGGACCGCCGCCGTACGGTCGATCATCTGTCGAACGGTGAACGTCCTGCGTGAAATCACGCAAATTCACGGTTCGCAAAACAGCGATCCCTTTTTCGGCAGCTCGCTTGAGCATGCTCTCATGGATGAATCCGTCAAGCATGCCCGGAAATATCGTGATGATGTCAATTTCCAGCATACTGAACCCATCAGAATGCGGCACACCTTCACGACACGCAGCGGCGGAACCGATATTAGGCAACGGCCGCTTTTTTGGCCTGCTTAATCAAGCTCTTGACAGTTGCACTCGGAATGCCACCTTCACTGATCCAATGTTCAATGCGGTCCATTTTCAAGGAAAACTTGTCATCTACACGCCTGGGATCATACCAACCCAAAGTCTCGATAAAGCGCCCATCGCGAGGAGACCTAGAATCAGCTGCTACCACACGGAAACAGGCAGCGTTACGCGCTCCCGTTCTTTTAAGCCGAATACTGACTGACATTCTCGTTCCAATCTTTCAAACAATTATCCACGCCCGCAGCAACACTTTACTGCTCAAAGCTAAAATCCACGTGGAAAAGCGGGTGATATTTACACAGAAACAGGTCCATGGCAAGCGATCTTCTGCAAAACATCCGCTTTTGCAGGATCACTCAGCCTGACCAGACGCGAGCTCAGGGCTTTTCGGCCGTTTTCTTGGTTGCCGATTTCGAAGAAAATTTAAGTTCGTCGCCGTTGACGCCGACATCAATGATGTCCGCATCGTCAAATTTTCCACGCAGAAGATCTTCTGCCAGAGCATCTTCCAGAAAATGCTCGATCGCACGTCGTAATGGCCGCGCCCCAAGCGCTTCATCATGGCCCTTTTCAACCAAAAATTTGCGCGCGCCTTTGGACAGGTGAAGTTTTTTATCGCGTGCACCCAGCCGATTTCGAACCTTGGCCAGTTCAATATCCAGAATAGAGGCGACATCGGCCTTCTTAAGCTGGCGGAAAACGATGATGTCGTCGAAGCGGTTTAAGAATTCTGGCTTAAAGACGCGCTTGGATTCATCAATCATCTGAGCGCGCAGCTGATCGTAATTCGTATCGCCAGTATCACCGGTGAAACCAAGACCACCCGACTTTTTCACCGAATCGAACCCAAGGTTTGATGTCAGAATCACGACGGTGTTTCGGAAATCCACGACGCGACCAAAACTGTCCGTCAATTTTCCTTCTTCAAGGATCTGAAGCAGCATATGCATGACGTCCGGATGTGCTTTTTCAACTTCGTCGAACAGCACCACCGAATAGGGGCGGCGACGAACTTTTTCGGTTAATTGTCCGCCTTCATCGTGGCCCACGTATCCGGGCGGGGAGCCTACAAGGCGAGAGACTGTAAACTTTTCCATGTACTCGGACATGTCCAACTGAATCAACGCGCCGGCATCTTCAAACATAAATTCCGCAAGCGTTTTGGCCAGAAGTGTTTTTCCGACACCGGTCGGGCCGAGAAAGATGAACGACCCAATTGGGCGATTCGGATCTTTTAGATCAGCGCGTGAACGACGTAGCGCTTTGGAAATGGCCGCGACGGCGATGCCCTGCCCCACGACCCTTTTCGCGAGGACCTTTTCCATCTCCAGCAGACGGGCAAGCTCTTTGCCTTCCATACGCTTGAGAGGAACGCCGGTCGTTTTCGAAATCACGGCGGCAACATCTTCGCTGCTCACGGTACGAATCTGTGCGTCATTTGCGTCTTTCCATTCCTGAACAATGGACGAAAGCCGTTCTCGTTCCTTCTTTTCTGAGTCGCGCAATTCAG
>JAPKCZ010000407.1 GCA_028822745.1 Kiritimatiellia bacterium
GTACTGAGCCGACCGCGTGTGGCTGTAGGTCAGCAGGATATGCTTGTTTCCGATAGGCCAGAAGTAGGGGCAGGCGCCGTCATCACCGGGCAGACCGAAGATGTTGCCCTCGACAAACTCGCCAAGGTGCACCCAGCTCACCAGGTCGCGTGAACGGAAGATATGCTCGACGGCGCGGCCGGTCTTTTCGCCGTGTTGTCCATCGACCACCCCGCCGGAGAGGGCGTAATAATACTCGCCCTCTTTCCATATGCAGTTGTCAAAGACGGCGTAGGGGAATCCCTTTTCGTCGGTCTCGACCAGCGGGATCACCGGGTCGTCTTTCACCTTTGTCCAATTCAGCAACAGTGGGTCGCTGGAGGTGGCGACCATCGCGCCGACTTTGGTCCCGTGATACATGGCGATGACGCGGTCGTCTTCGACGTAGCACGCTCCTGAATAACAACACTCCTCCGGGTCGGGATAGATTGCGTAGGGCAGGTCGGTCCAGCGGACGAGATCGTCGCTGACGGCATGTCCCCAATGTTGTCGTGAATCCTCCGGTGGATAGGCCTGGTAGAACAAGTGCCACTTGCCCTGCCAGTAGCACAGACCGTTGGGATCGTTGAGACGGTGCTCGGGATTGACGTAGTGATACGTCGGTCGGTAGCGGTCGCTCACCAATGCGTCGCGGCAGGCGTTCATGCGCTGGAGCAGCGGGTTTTCCGCAAGCTCGGCCCATTGGGCCTCAGCGTTCTCCTCTGTGAATGTGTAATAGGGAACTTTCGACGTCCGGTCGGGATAAGCTTCGCTCATGGTGCTCCTAAAGAATATGGTGATTTATGCCGACGAATTGCACTGGAAAACAAAGGTGAAAGCAAGTCCAAAGTATAGAACTGTGACCTGGTGGGGTGGGGTGGTTGTGTGACCTGGTGACCCTCTTTAAACCCCATATCTTTTTTTGGGTTAAAATTTGGAGTGCGGTGGCAGAGGCGAGCTTGCCCCGCGTCCCGCGGGGGCACGAGCCGGCAGCCTGCCCGCCGTAGCTACGAGCGCAGCGAGAGCGAAGGAGGGACACCGCTTTTCTTCAGGGGCTGTGTTGAACGAATATGTGCTTTCACAACGCGAAACGTGGGCGAAGATGCGGTCGTGGTTCTTGGGCTCTGCCACTGCACTCCAAATTTTCCGTCAAGGTTAGCGTGCTCAACTGGCCACCCGAGATGTGGGGTATAGCGAGGACCGGTTGACCCGGTCACCGGGTCAAAAACCTCCCCACCCGCGCCTGCCCTACACTTTGCGCGCGCGGAGGGCATGAAAGGGCTTGCCGGGAAGCGAGATGCTTGCCTCACCTTGTTGTTCCCCATCCACTGGCGTGATGGTCATGTTCCAGACGTCGACCACATCCACCCGCCACGGCCCGCCCTTGGGCAATGTCCATACGGAGGGCTGGTGCGGCTCAAAATAGAAGAGGTAGTATTCACCTTGCTTGCCGGCAACACGATTATTCCACATCCAGTTCTCGTTCTTGATCGGGTCCAGGCCGTCAATCCCCGACGCTTCGAGGATCTGCCTGAGGAACGCGATTCGCGGGGTGCTCTCACCGTGCAAGACACCGCCCTTCGCCCACCAGAGGATGTCGTCCGGATGCATATATGTTTCACCATGACTGGCGTAGCAGCCCATGACCGTTGCCGTCCAGAACCGATGCACCATTTCGCGGGGGGTAATGTTTCCCCACGGCGGCTCAATATTGCCCTCGTAGCATAGCTCGTCATCAATGACCGGCTTCTTGTATGCGTCGCGCCACTCCCTGCCCTTGTCCACGCACGGACTTTGAATGCTTGCGTGCGTTACCAGTGGCTTCGTGTGGTCGTAGAATTTGCTGCCATTGTGTATCGAGCGCAGGTGATCATAGGGATCGTTCCTGGCAATGACCTCGAAGAAACGGCCCCAGTCAGATAGCTGCTTCGTTCCCATATAGTCATACTCGTTGGCGAGTGACCACCATACGTTACGATAGGCCGCAAGCCGCGCGATCACATAGCGCAGATAACGGTCATCCTGCTCGGCTGACATGCCGGCGAAGCCCCAGTGATCGTAGGGATGAAATAGAATGATATCGGCTTCAATGCCGAGTTCACGGAGCTGGCCGACGCGCAACTCAAGATGCTGGAAGAAGGCCGGATTGAATCGGGCAAAATCCCAATCCGTCACTGGCTCGCCCTCGAACGGGTAAAGCTCAGGTTCGTTTTCATTGAAGAGATAGTGCTTAGGGAACACGCACATCCGTATCTTGTTGAAGGGCGCGGACTCGAGCGTCGCCAGAGTCTGCGCTTCAAGCGCTTCGCCCTGATGAATCCAGGCGTAGCAGGTCGTGCCCACGCAGATGTGCGGCGTGCCGTCGGCATAGGCGAAGTGATGGGCGTTGTGGACACCTACGGGCCCATGGTTGTCTGCTGTCGGTTCCCCGCAGGAGAAGGTGCCCGTTTTGCCGTTCAGCGCATCGCAGTTGCTGAAGGTCTCGTAGCGCCATTCGCCCGTCTCATCGGGCATGAACCGGATGCGATACACGCCATCGCCATCATAGAACCCTCCGGCTTCAACCCGCTTGTCGCCCAGGCGGAACCGTCCCGACACCTGGATATCCGTGAACGGGTTGCCTTCGGAGGGACCCGCCAATTCGATCTCGTAAATGCCCCATTTCTCGGCCATATCAGCTGGCCTCCTTTCTGCGAGGCATTACCATACATGCCGCCACCTGGCTGATCAACCCGCTTTTGCCCAGCGGCAAAGAAGGGGCGCTGCGCTCTCAGGTTTGCCGCTTCGCTGCCAACGGGGCGTTGGCCAATGGCCCTTCGGGCTGCGCAGGGTTCAGGACGGAATTGTCACGTCCCTCTTTCGTGTCGTGGATTGAGCCAGAAGGCGCTTGCCGTTTCTGCCTATAGAGGCATAATCCTACGCACGCATTGGATTCGAACAGAATGGAAATATCAATATGAAACGGTACCTGTACTCGTGTTTGACACTGGTTAAACGCCTGGCTGTGACGGCAAACAACGCTTGCCGAAAACAGCGGGATACGGCAAGCATGGCCATGCTCTTCCCGATCATGGGTTCGGCCTTTATGTGTCTGGCCATACCTGGCGCCCATGCCAAAACAGAGGCTTCACC
>JAPKCZ010000019.1 GCA_028822745.1 Kiritimatiellia bacterium
AAAAAGAATAAGGACGGGGAGGCCCCAACAGAAGCGCCTGACCCCGACACGCCTCCTGTCGATACACGAGACGACCGAAATACGCTGACGGTGTCTGCTTCGAAACCAGAGACCGGCCCTACGGACGATGACGTCGCGCAAGAGGACGCAGCAAAAACGATTGTCATCGACCTTGAACGACTCGTTGACTACGGCGACCTCAGTCACAACGCCACCATCACCGGCGGCGACCTCATCACGATTCCGGCGCGTATATCAGAATACGTTTATGTCATAGGATACGTATCTAGCCCCGGGGCCATTGAAATAGAAAAAGGCAATCGCGTACGTGCACTCTGGGCGCTTGCACAAGTAGGCGGACTGAACTCCTCCGCGCGCCCGCAGAATTGTATGTTGATCCGTGAACGCGCTATGACACGCATCCCTGTGAACCTGCGCTCCATTGCACGAGGCAGCGCACCACCGCTCTACATGGAGCCGGGCGATATGCTAATCGTAGGATCAAGCACGATGATGAAAATCTTCGAGTGGGTCAAACCTACGGCGAGCGCTGGCGTCAGTGCGTCTCCTATTCCGTGAGGCGATTGTTTTACAACGCAACACGTCGCGAGACCGGCTCGTTCGCCTGCGAAAGCCCGACGCGTGGCAGAGGCCACGAAACGTCAGTCTGACGGTCCCGTTTTCAACGACAAATCATGCGGATTTGTGTTGGCATGCTCCCACGAAAGACTTTAGAGTGGTGGCCTTTACGACAGAATCTCCACGAACACCGATGAGGAGGTTGTATGGCCGAATTTGACCCGCTGACAAACGAACTGACAAATGGACGCATGGAGCAGCGAACTTCATCTGTCATTCTCTCCTACATTAGCATTCTGCGACGACGCGTTTGGGTCGTCATTCCCGTCATCATCATCTCTGGCACCGTCGGCCTGATCAAAGCCTACCGCACCCAGCCGATTTTTAAGGCCAGCACCAAAATCCTTGTCGAACGCCAAGCAGGCGTTCTTGTCAGCCGTACCGACGCTCGGGACGCCAGCTTTCTAAACGAAGAATTTTTCAACACACAACGCGAGCTGCTGACGAGCAAAGCGGTGATGGACATCGCGCTGCGCACGCCGGAACTGCAACACCAATTCGAAGCCGGCCTTGAGGACACAGAGGGCCAGTCGTCCTTTGTTAGCGAAATCCGCGAAACAATCGCCGCCGCGCTCAACATGACACCGCCGCCCGAACGCGAACCATGGCAGAAACTGCAACGGACAATCGACGTCTCGCACAACGACGACGGTGCATTCCTTTTCGTCGACGCCAGTAGCAGCAGCCCGACACGCGCAGCAAAACGGGCCAACCTGGTCGCTGAGGCGTTTCGCATTTACCACAGAGAAAACCGACTCGGTCAAATGAACGCTGGCTTAATCACACTCGAAACCGAACGAAAGCGCGAAGAACTTGCTCTCTTGGAATCCGAGCAGGCACTGGCTCAGTTCCGCCGAAACTCCGACACGGTTTTTTCGAACGAAGATGGATCGTCCGAACCGCTTCGCGAACGTCTCGCCGCCATCAACGACGAGTTGACGAAAACCGAAATTGCACGCATTACACTGCAATCCAGCATCAGCATTATGCTAGATGCACTCGGCTCCAAAGTCCCCACAACATCTGCTATCAGCCGCCAACTACTCTCCATTCCAGAAGTGCACGATCATGAATCGCTTTCACGGTCGCGCCGAGATCTCGCTGACGCCGAGAAAGAGTTTTTCCGCCTACAGGAGTTCTACGGTACATCTCACCCGTTGATGCAAGCCGCGAGCACCAACGTTTATCACCTACGTAACCTTTTCCGCGAAACCTTGAACGAAATTACCGAATCGCAAGAAAAGCGCCTTGAGGCCCTTGTGGATACCGAAAAAGAACTGCGCGAAACTTACGAAAGCGTTAAAAAAGATGTGGTCTCCAGCGACAACGAACAGTTTCTTTATCAACGATTGGTTGGTGAAGTAAATCGCCACAAGAGCTTGCAGGATATGATCATCGACAGAACGCGCGAGATGGACTCCTCGGCGGGGCTTGACCGCATCGTCGTCGACGTCGTCGAAGAAGCAGCAATCCCACGCCGACCGATCAACGCGGGCAAAGCACAGACAACGGTGTTTTCCATTGTGCTCGGCCTCTTTCTCGGCATCGGCCTCGCATTCTTGTTTGAAAACCTCGATGACAGCATCAAGACGCCGGAAGATCTTACCGAGCGCCTCGACATCCCGCTGCTTGGATTCGTGCCAACCGTCACACTAGATGCCGAGCCGACACAAGGTGAAACGCAAAAAAAGAACTCACAGAAAAACGAGGCGAACCCCGTCACGCGTGAATACACGCACTTTTGGAAAACCGTTAAGCGGCGCTTTGGCTCTGACGACGAAACCATGTCCGGCGTCAACCTAGAGAAAAAGGACGACCTCGAATCCCGTCAGCGCGCCGGTGCTGTTGTCGCGCATCAGCCGCTTTCGTCCATCGCCGAAGCCTATCGAAGCATTCGCGCTAATCTGTTCTATTCAACGCCTGCCGATGAACTCAAACTGCTGGCCATCACCTCCAGTCGCCCGCAGGAAGGCAAAACAACAACGTCAACCAACCTTGCCATCTCGATCGCGCAAACCGGAAAGCGTGTCCTTCTGATTGATGCAGATCTACACCGCCCCTCCATCCACAAAAACCTTGGCCTCGACCAGGGCACCGGACTCACCACTATATTGATCGGCGAAACGACATGGAAAGACACCTTACGTAGACTCACGTTCGATGGCGTCGAGCTCGACAGCCTTGACGTCATGACGGCCGGCCCCAATTCACCCAATCCGTCCGAACTGCTGAACTCGAAACGCATGCGCGAACTGCTAAACGAGGTCCGCGAAGAGTATGACTGGGTCCTCATCGACACGCCACCGGTGCTCTTTGTATCCGATGCCAGTATTATCAGCGTCATGTGCGATGGCGTGATCTTAGTCGTGAAGTCCGGTGACGCAACGCGCTCCTTGCTGGCGCGCACCATGGAGCGCCTCGATGCGGTGCGGGCGCACATGATCGGCAGCATTCTAAATAACGTTCAGGTCAGTCGCGTTGGCCGCTATTATTCATCGTATTACAACGTCGGCTATTCACGCTATTCAAGCGACTATCAACGCACCTATTACGCCCGCGAAGGGGCTGACGAACTTTCTACACAGGTGACCCCGGGACCCGCCAAGATGGGCTCCGTCCCGGCGCCAGCGGATACACAGTCCGCCGACACACCCAAACAAGTCGCCGAGCTGAATCGCGAACGCGAAGCGTTGCAGAAACAGGTCGAGACGGCCACAGGCAAGACAGAAGCCCTCGAACGAGAAATTGAAAAACAGAAAACCGAATTCAAAGCCCAACTCGCTGCAACCGCTGCCGGCACGGGCGAGCCCAAAGCAGCAAAAGAAGATTCCGAACACCTGAATGCAGCCATCGCTGATCTTCATACGCGAATCATCACCGCACGCGACGCGCTTAAATCTGAACAAGCCAAAACCGAAAAATTCGCGGCACGCATCAGCGAAATCGACGCTAGCAACGACGAACGCCAAAAAGCCAAAGACGAGGCCAAAAAGCAGCTCGCCGCACTTACCGAAAAAAACCAGCGCGAACGTGCCGAGAGCGAATCCACGTTCGCGTCCAAAAAGAAAACGATGGATGACTTGATACAGACCCTCAAACGCGACCTGCGTGAGGAGCAACAGAAGAACTGGATGGCGTCATCCTCAGAAGTGGCCGCGCTGGAAAAGCAGGTCGAAGAGGCCGAAAGTAAATTTTCCCAAGCACAGTCCGACGTCGCAACAGCCCAGCGAAAAATCGACGCACAAAAGGACGCCGCCGCGACCCAACAAAAGGACGCCGCAAGCAAGCAGGCAGAACAGGCCACGAAGCTGATGGCCGCTGCACAGGAAACACAGACGCTCACCAATCGCGTCAAAGACCTTGAGACGAAAGTCGCCGCCGCCGATGATCCCGGAATAAAGTCGAAAGAGGATTTAGAAGCACAGACCAAAAAAACCGAAACACTCGAAAAGGAACTGGACGCGCTGCGCAAGAAACTCGATGACGCCGCCATCGCCAAAAAGGCAAGCGACACACAAGCTCCTACACCTCCGCAGCAGCCCGCTCCGCCCGCCGCCCCTGCCGAGCCTCTGGTCGGACGTAAAGCATTCCGAAACGCGCTGCAACAGGCACAACTCCACTTGTCGGCAGGGAACAATTCCGCAGCGGCCGAGGTGACCGCCAGACTACTTGCCACCCAACCCGAGCACAATGAAGCCTGGGACATGGCAATTATTGCGCAGTTCCGTAAAATCGACACCGCCGCGCTTGAAAAATCCACGCGCGACTTGTCGGAAAAGCCCCACCTCCAACACCTTTACGCGTTGGCCTACGGAAAACTGGCTGTTCTTCGGAAAGATCTTGCGTCAGCGCGAAACTATTTCGAACAGGCCGAAGAGCAGTCCAAAAAGAACCCCTACGCCCTTGAAGCACTGACGCGCCTCGATTTTCAACAGGGTAATCTGGAGTCCGCCGAAACACACTTGAAGCGTTTTGTCCGCCAATTTCCGCGCCACCCATACGGCCACCACGGAATGGCGACGCTTCACATACTGAACGATAACCCCAAAAAGGCCGAAGACGCACTGCGCAAAAGCATCCGCATGTGCAAAACAACAGAAGCCTTGGATGACCTTGCATGGCTCCTTAACAAACGTGGCGAATTTGCTGTTGCCGAGAAAACGGCTCGCGACGCACTGTCCATGAACGACAAACACGCGCAAGTCTGGGACACGCTGGGCACCATACAGCTCAGCGCTAAAAAATTCGACGATGCCCTGACATCGATGGAAAAAGCATTTTCCCTAAACTCTGAAGACGCCCGTATCATCTTGAAATGCGCCGAACTTCGAGCACGCGCCGGAAAGATGCGTGACGCCAAAACGCTGTGTGACACCTTATCGCCACGAAAAGCATCTCTGAACAAGGCCGAGCGTAAGCGACTGAACGACCTTCAGGGCACGATCGGTAAAGCATAGGGCGGACCATGGACCAACCCCTAACGACGCAACGCCTTCTTGAGACCGCCGCGCGACGCATCATCACTGTTGCCGTCCTGATTGCCCCCTGGCTCATCGGCGGCGCCGAACCATGGGCGTACTTACTCATTGGCTCTACGGTTTCCCTAGGCGGAATATGCTGGCTGCTGTCCTGGCTTTGCGGCCACCCACGCCCTATCCGCGCCCAAGTTACCGCCACCTGTCTCGGCGCCTTGGTTTTAATCGTCCTGCTACAAATGATTCCGCTACCCCGTGCACTGGTCGAAGCACTGAGCCCATTTGGTGCAAAGCAGGTCACAGAAGCGAGCGAAGCCTTTAAAACCATCTCGCCGCCACACGACCTTATCGAGCACATTGACCTCTCTAACCTTCCTTATACCTTCTCGGTTTCACCATCCGCGACCTCGCGAAGCCTATTTCTCTTCATTGCATACGTGCTCTGCTTCATGGTCATGGCCAATACGATTCACGGTTGGGATCAACTCAAGCACATCGCCACGCTGCTTGTATTCAATGCTGCAGCCATGGCCGTCGTAGGTATGCTGCACAAATTTTCGGGCTCACAAGAAATTCTATGGATTCACACACCACGCTATGGCGGAGAAATTTTCGGACCCTTCACGAACCGTAATCATTTCGCTGCGCACATGAACCTCGGACTCGGATTGGCGCTCGGCATTTTGTTTTCGTCGAAACCGTTTTCAGAGATGATGAACTGGCCGGATTGGCGCGATCGCCTATCCTGGTTCTCGTCACGCAGCGCCAGCGCCATGGCCATCATGAGCTTCAACGTGGTGCTTCTCGTCGGCTCAGTCTGTGTCTGCCAGTCTCGCGGGGGCGTTCTGGCCATGGCCGCCAGCATGGCTACATTCGGGTTCTATATCGGCTGGCGTAGACGCGATCTGGGGCGCACCCGTTACGCCATGATCGCCGCAACCTTTTTGGTCGCAGCGGCCGTGCTGTGGCTTGGCCGCGGCCAAGTCATCTCACGATTGGCCACGCTTGGTGACGTCGCACGCGACCCAATGAAAGATCTGCGCGTCATCGTCACGATTGACACACTGCGCGTATTTCTTGCCTTTCCCATCATGGGTGCAGGATTCGGCGCCTATCGCCACATTTTCTCAGCCTTCCAGACGCCCGACCTCAGTTCACGCTGGCTGCACGCACACAACGATTGGGCGCAATTGCTCGCGGAAGGCGGAATCGTATCCGCCGTTGTCTTTCTGGCGGTCTGTATTGCTTGGGCGCTTGGCATCCGCAAACGATACAAGCACTGCGCCAGTCGATCGCGACTTTTCATTACCGGGATTTCAGTGGGGTTTGCGACAATTTTTCTGCACAGCTTCATCGACTACAGCCTCCACAAGCCAGGCAACGCCTGTTTGCTTGCCTCCATGGCCGGCATGGCCGTCGCCGCCAGCCATATTCGCAGCCGCCGTATTGTGTTAGACGACTCGGGTGTAAATGAAAAATCGATTCGCCCCCTCAGTCCAACCGCCGTCAAAATCATCGCCGTTACCGGTGTTCTCGGCATCGTCGTGCTCATGAATTCGATGCGCACCGATTTGCGAGCGGAATTGGCCTTTAGCCGCTTCAAACATCGTGGGCGTATGAGCGCTAGCGCCGCGGATGAAAAACAGATTGCCGCCCTCGCTGCACAAGCGCTGCGTGAAGCCGAGATCGTGCTCGTCCACGGCCGCGGGAATCCGGATGCCCTCACCGAGCTGTCTCGCGACCTGGTGCAATGGACGCTAAACCCAGCACTGGATCGTCCTTTCCGCGTACGCCAATCACTGTCCGCCTCATCGGCCGCCGCTCTGGCGGCTCATGCCTCGCCGACCGACTACCTGGCATGGCTCGCATTGGCACGCACGTTGATGGCAATCGGATACTGGGATCAGTCCGAAGAAAGCCTTATCCGCGCGCGCGAGGTTGTTCGCCACGCAAAACAAGTTCGTATGTTCGAGTCGCGCGCCATCCCTGAAGGGCAAGCATGGGAAGATGCGCGGCGCAAAAGCCCAAATGAGCGCGCCGCAGAAAAGTAGAGGCCATGACCAGCGGTCAACGCTGATGCAACGCCCGCTTCGAGGGATCGCCATCGAAGCAAGCCGTATAGGGACACCCACCGGGAGAAGGCATTGAGCAATACAGATTACGCTTCCGAACGCCTAATTGCTATCAATGCGGCCAGTCGCTACGGTGCCACAGCCTTCCGTACACTTGTCATATTGATTTTGACCCCGTATCTGATTCGTGAAGTCGGCATCGTTTTCTACGGTATACAATCTTTAGCAGGTCAGGCCCTTCAGTTTGTGGCGCTGGCCAGCACGGCAATTGGCGTGAGTTATAATCGGTTTGCCACCGAAAAATACGCCCACAACGACATTGAAGGCATGAACAGCGCGCTGTCCGTAGGGTTGCTCCTCTCGCTTGGCTCAGCCTTCTTGTATGCAATTTGCACGGTTATTGTCGCCTTCAACGCTAAACTGCTTTTCGACCTTGATGACGCACTTGTCCCCACGGCACGCACCGTTTTTCTGATTACAGGATTCGCCGCTACAGCACACATGCTTTATAAGGTTTGGTTGGCACCTGTTTTCATTACGCAACGCTTTTATCTGGATGCCATTGCCTCAATGATCGCCTCCAGCATGTCGCTGGTTTCCGTCTGGATAGCGTTTCAGTATTTAACCCCCAGCATTGTCATCTGGGTCATCATCACCTCGCTTCTGCGCATCGGTGTTGAGGTCCTCTTCATCATGCCCTTCTGCCGTAAAGCCCTACCCGAAGTGCAACCCCGATTCCACAAAATTTCGTCCCGCGCTCAGATCAAAGACATGACAGGGTTCAGTGCGTTGAGCGTGTTGGGCGGGCTGAGTTACTTGCTCTTTTACGCGACCGACTCCATCATGATCGCCAATCTTGATGAATTTGGGATCGGGGACATCGCATACTACAACGTGGCCCAGCGCTGGGACCCACAGATACACTTTTTGATCTGTTCGTTTGTTTCAATACTAGCCCCGATCATGGTGTCCGACGCGGCGCGCGGAAATTTCGAGCGCCTTCGAAACACCTACACACGCGCAACCCGATACTGCCTCATTCTGGCTATGTATCCATGCCTGACACTGTGCATCTTCAGCGAAAGCTTCTTTCGCCATTGGCTTGGCGAACCGTTTGTCGAGGTCTGCTCCCCGATCATGCGCCTAATCTTAATGAGCCTGCTTATTTCTGTTCCCTGTATCGTCGGATATGAAATCCTGATGGCCAAACGCGCTATTGGCAAGGTTGTCTTCGGAGGCCTGCTCGGGGGGGTTTGCAACATCGTCCTGAGTGTCTTTCTGGTCAAAAAGTGCGAAATGGGGCTTTTGGGAATTGCAGTGGGCAGCGTGACAACCATGTTCGTCACCCAATCCGTGCTCATCCCTATGATGGTGCGATCCCATGTGAAACTCTCCCTAAAAGAATTCTTTTTGCTTGGCTGCGCTAAAGCCATCGTGGGCGCCATCCCAATGGTCGCCGTTGGGATACCGATAGTTCTCTATTGGCCGGCAGAGACGCTTTTCATGCTCCTTTTCCAGATGGCCTTATGCGGACTGGTGTACGCGGGCGGCGTCTGGACACTTTCGCTCGATGCGCGTGACCGCAAAAAGGTCTCCAGCGCGGCCCGACAGGCCATCGCCAAACTCCGGCCTTTGTTAGGTGGAGGTCAATCATGAGGTCGCCGCGAGCAAGCATAGCGATCTGCACGTACAACGGGGAATCTCGGTTACCTCTGGTTTTGGATGCGTTGATCGAACAGACGGCTCCAACGACAGAATGGGAGGTGTTAGTCGTCGACAATGCCTCAACCGATGCGACCGCCGCCGTGTGCGACCGCTATGCCGCCCAAGGCCTGCCCCTGCGTTGCATCTCTGAAATGCGGCCCGGCCTCAGCTACGCCCGCGAATGCGCCGCACGAAACAGTAGCGCGCCGATTACATGTTTTCTGGATGACGACAACATACCCAATGCGAATTTCGTCGAACAGGTCATCACCATTTTCGATCAGTACCCGAAGATGGGTGTTGCCGGAAGCCTTGTACGGC
This sequence comes from Kiritimatiellia bacterium, assembly GCA_028822745.1. Lineage (GTDB taxonomy): Bacteria > Verrucomicrobiota > Kiritimatiellia > UBA8416 > JAIOPI01 > JAPKCZ01. Next base: position 9,212 of record JAPKCZ010000019.1, read on the forward strand.
CACGCTGGCAATCCCCCCCAACCGAACTCGCTCTTGCCGTTGCCGGCTTCGCCCTGGCGATATGCGACAAGGGTGCTGAACCGATTCAACTCATTGGAAACGCCGAAGGCGTCGTCGGTGCTGGCATGTGTGCACGCACCTCGGTCCTGCAAGCGGCATTGGCAGATTTGATCGGCAACGGCGACGCGAAAGTTTCAGACCGCGTCGGACGCGACCTGATCGGAGGCGGCGACACCGCCATCTGCATTCTTGCACGCCGCGCCGGACACGAAATCTGGTATCAGCCAACACTGCAGATTGATCATGTCATGCCTGATAGCCGCACACAGGTTGATTATTTGATGCAACTTTACGCGGGCATCGGACGCGGACAGGCCGCCTTACGCGAACTGCTTGACCCCCGTGCACGCAACGCCGGTTTTCGTATACTTTTAGCGGCAAAAGATTTCCTGCGCTGGTTAAAAGCGAAGCCCGGCCCGGCCCGAAGCGCACAAACAGAGCTCGTGCTTCAGCAACTCGATCGCGCCCTCATTCTGGCGCGTGCCAAACAGTACTTAAAATAGATGGAATCACGTACAGCACCACGCCTATGAACATTTGTCATATTACACGCTATTGCCACGTCGACGGAAAGGCCGGCACCGAGCGCTATATTCTCGAGCTCGCACGCTCGCTGAAACGCGAGGGTCACCCGGGCTCGATTGCCTGGCTATGCGGGCAGCAAGCGCCCCCCAGTATCTCCCCGGAAGAAACGCCCGTGCTACCCGTTCCGTCGCCGGACACGCAGACCGACCAACCGGACGCGCGCTTTGAAACGCAGTTTACCGAAATCGTATTGGCAACGCACCGACCCGACGTGGCCCATTTTCATACTTTCGGCGTCGCGGAACAGCGTATTGCAGCCCTTCTGACCTGCGAAGGCATTCCCTATGTCTTTACGTACCACAGCCCAGCTTGGAGCTGTCGGCGCGAAACCATGCTTCGCTGGGGTGAGACGATCTGTGACGGCGAAGTGCGCACGTTACGCTGCTCCGCGTGCAAGCTTCAGCAACGAACGAAAACATCAACCACGCTCAGCTACGCGGGGGCCATCTTGTCTGGCGTGGCCAGCCTTCCTGCACGCATGCTGCCAACAGGAAAACTGCAACGCCGCACCGCTTTCGTGGCGGACACGAAACGTTTTCGCACCTCACTGCGCTCCTTCCTGAACAATGCCACCCAAGTGGTCGCCTGTGCGCCGTGGAGCATTCCGGTACTGGAGCGCAACGGGGCCCATCGCGAGCGCATCACACACCTGCCGCAGGGCGTCCCGGCCGACTTCGTTCGTGCCGCCGAATTGGGCGATGACACACCGACCGACACGGATACATTCAACGTGGGATATATCGGGCGTGTTACATCGGGCAAAGGCGCCCACGTGCTCGTCGAAGCCTTTGCCCGCTGCGACTATCCAAACGCAAGACTGCGCCTCTTCGGGTGGCAGGCCGACGACTTCTCGCAAGCCTACGTCAATAAAGTCGCCGAAATCGCAAAGCATGATCCACGTATTGAAACCATTCCCATTCTCGATTTTGAACAGATGGTGGACGCCTATCGTCAACTTTCGCTGGTTGCCATCCCGTCCATCTGGCCCGAAACCGGCCCGCTTGTGCTACTTGAAGCACTTGCGCTCAACATTCCCGTTTGGGGGTCATCGCGTGTGGGCCAGCAAAGCCTGCTGCGGGACTACGGCCGCGTGATCGAGCCCAACACGGTTGATGCTTGGAAGCAGGCCCTCGAAGAGGCATTCAAGTCACACGCTGACGGACACGTTTTGCGTCCACCAGGCAACGCGCTAGACGATGGGCGAATGAAACGCATGGCCGACGTCGGAAGAGACATGGTCGACATTTATGCGCGCGCCGTGCAGGATACAGCCTCATGAAGGTTGTGGTTGCTCAAAAAGGATCGCGCGAGCATTTTTTGGCCGCTCGCGCCCTGCATGACAGCGGCCACTTGGCCACACTTGTCGCGGACTGGTATGCACCACGTCATCCTTGGCTCCACGCACTTACCCAGCGGCTGGGCCTCGCATCCCTCAAGCGCCTCATGGCTGCGCGATGCGACACGCTACCCGACGCGCTCGTCTATTCTTTCGGACTACACGGGATACGATCACGCCAACGTGAAATTGCTGCACTCAAGAATGGTGAGCCCCACAAAGCCTATCTTAGCACCGACGCCGCTTTCGCTCAGCGTGTTGCCGCGCTAGATCTACCACCCCACGAGGTCTTTTTTGGCTTTTCCTATGCATCACTCGAAGCCATGGTCGCCGCCAAAGCAAAAGGCAAGCTGGTGTTGCTGGACCAAATTGATCCGGGCCCGCCGGAAGCACGCCTCGTCCAAGCGGAACGCAAGGCGTGGCCAAACTATGCGCTCCCGATCGTCCAAGCGCCCGAGGCCTACTATGATCGCCTACGCCAAGAATGGGATTTGGCTGATGCGATTCTGGTCAACTCCGAATGGACACGCGACTTGATCGTGGAAGAAGGCGTGGACCCGAACAAAATCGACATTCTTCCGCTTGCGTATGCACCACAAAATCAACGCCCCGAACAGCGCCAACCCCATGAGGGTCCGCTACGCGTCCTTTGGCTGGGCACGGTAACGCTGCGCAAAGGCATTTCTTATCTCGTCGAGGCCGCGAAGCGCTTCGCGCGTTCAGACATCGAAATCACCGTCGCAGGACGCATCGAAATTTCCGCCGCCGCCATCGCGGACGCACCCGCCTGTATTCGCTGGCTGGGGGCCATTCCCCGCTCACAGACCGAGGCCCTCTATCGCGCGGCTGACGTCTTTGTCTTGCCCACCATTTCCGACGGCTTCGCCTTAACGCAACTCGAGGCTCTGACTCAAGGTCTCCCCGTGATCGTGACGCCCAATTGCGCGAGCGTTGTCGAAGAAGGACGTACGGGCTTTGTGGTGCCAGCACGTGACGTAACCGCGCTGGCCGAAACCCTTGCACACTGCCGCGACCACGCCAATGACTTGGCCGCCATGGCCCCAGCCTGCATTGAACGCGCCAATGCCTTTTCGCACGAAGCGTATGCCCAACGCTTGCTCGCGATTATCGAAAAGCGCATGGCCTTGAAGCAACACGAGAAGGCAACGGCATGAATGCCTTTGAAAAAACAGCCATCATGCATGTCGCGTTGAATCCGTACACCGGCGCATGGAGCGTTATGCGTGATTTGGCCTCTGCTCAGAAAGCGCGTGACTGCTATGCGGGTGTCGCCCTAGGCGTGATCGCAGATGAACGCTGGCCCCAAACCTACCGACAAGAACTAACATCACGCGTCGACCACCACTATTTCGCCCCCAGCCCCAAACTCTTCGGCACGGCCTCGTTTCTCTACCAGTACCTTCGTCGACCCGGTATCGAACAATGGGTGGACACACTGGCGGACGCGACAGGCGCCGACCGCGTCATCGTTCACTTTCACAATGCATGGATGACGGGCGTCTTTTTGCCACTACGCAAGACACGTGTTCCCACTGCATGCGTGGCCACCGTTCATGGCGTAAACGCCGAGTTCGGTGGGCAACCCGTGCGTCGCGGCTTGCACCGCTGGATGTCGCGCCGCCTCGCAAATTCGTCCGCCTCACTGACCTCAGTCGATGCCGCCAATTTGGATCGCGCGCGGTCGATCCTTGGTCTAACGCACGACCGATTCACCGTTGTACCGAACGGCGTGACGGACACCGATGCGCGCGGTTGTCACTATGCCACCCGCGGGGCACCGTTGGTCATCGGTCACGTGGGCACACTGTCAGAAAGGAAAGGGTGGCACATCACCGCGGAGGCCGTGAAACACCTTTTCGATCAAGGCAAAAACATCAAACTGATTCTGGCGGGTCGCGGGCAGGACGACGACAAAGCCAAAGCCTTTGCCGATGCCAATCCGGATTTTGTCGACTTCAGAGGCTTCGTCTCCAATCCGCGCGAAACGGTTTTTCCCGAGCTGGACGTGTTGACCGCGATGTCCGTTCAAGAAGGCTTACCCATGTCCATTATTGAAGCCATGTCCGTTGGCATTCCCGTCGTCGCCACGGCGGTCGGTGGCATTCCGGAAGCGGTGGCGGACGGCGTCACCGGTCACCTGATTAATCGTGATTCGACCAGCCTGGCTGCTATACTGACAGCGTTTTATGACGACCCACAGGCATTGCAGCGCATGAGCCTGGCGGGGCGCCAATCTTTTTCGGATCGCTTCGAGATTAAGAAAATTCTCGACGCCTATGACGTTGTGTACAGCAATGCATAAAATTAGACGAAACATTCCCCCGGCGCCAAAGACGCAACCCGCAGAGTACGAAACCCCGCCGCCGACGGCAGCGGAGAAGAAGGCGGCCCTGATAGAACGCGTTGCGTATGCCTTCTTCGACTGTCGGTTCACGCGATTCGAAGTATTCGTATCGATCATTGCTGTCGCCTGTACGATCGCCTTGCAACTGAATCCGGTACTGTCATCACCACTGGCCGACCCTTTGATCATATTTATGGCTCTGGTCTGCTGGACAACACCCGTCACCGCCTTCTATTTCATCGCCTGCGGTCAGGTCCTGCCGTTTCCAGAAACCAGCATGTTCAACCCGGCCCAGGTTGGCGTGATCACATGGCCCATCGTGGCGCTGCTCTATCATCGCAAAGTGTACTATAAGCAGTGGAAACTGCTGTTGCCGCTGCTTCCATTTCTGATCTGGTTTACCCTCGTTGCGGAGTCGTTTCTAGACAAGGTGTCCATTCGCAGCGAATACGTCCGAGGTGTAATCTATTCATTTATTTCGTGCCACTACGCCGTGATGGCGAACGGTCGTTACTTGAAATGCTTACTCGGCGTCTCGTTTGGTGCACTCAGCATCGTCGCCACCTGGTGGGCCGGCGCCGCCGGTCTGCCTGTGCAACTTTACGAATACGACGGCAACATGGCTCGCGAAGGGTTCGAGCGCCTTGGCTCACAACGAGCCGATGCCGTCATGGTGTGGCCGCCCTTGCTCATGGGAACATTCGGGGTGGTCGGCGTGGCCATGACGCACACCTTTTCGCCTATGTCCGGTGGTCAGGCGCGAAAATTGATGACGGCTGCCCTAGTCGCTTTTGTGCTTGCCATTCCACCTTTGCTCGAAACCATGACACACGCCGCCTATGGGG
>JAPKCZ010000408.1 GCA_028822745.1 Kiritimatiellia bacterium
CTGAATAAAAACAAACATGCCATTGCGCGAAATATCATAATTCACCATTTAATTTACAGGTTCAAACCGGCAGCCGCGGGTAGACGAGCCACATACGAGACCGGTATTTCAGGACACCTTCTACAAAAAGTCAACACATACGGCTCCCTGTTTGCCCAAAACATGACAAGACAGATATGCAATAGAGTACCCATTTTTACAAATTTGTACGATTTTCCTAAGTTGCTATTGAGCAAGTAGTTCGTTGACGAATCCAACATATAAGGGCTATTATACTAATAGATCAAAAATCAGGTTGCCGCCGCTATGCCACAGGAGTTTCAGATTGTCCAAATACTGTTTCACCCGACATCGCCCCATTAGGGCGAGGCTGGCGCGCCTGTACTGGCTCGTCGCGCTATTTTTAGTGCCCTTTTCGCCACTCTGCGCCCAGGTCGTGATCAATGAGATCATGTATCACCCGCTTGAACCCTGGCCTGATACGCAACCCTACAAGACCACAAACCTAACCGAATTTATCGAGATCCTCAACGCGGGCACGCAATCTGTTGATCTGGCCACTTACCGATTCGACAACGGCGTAAGCTTCACCTTTGATGTAGGCACGACACTCAATCCTGGTGCCTATGGCGTCATTTGTGAGGATTTTCCTGCATTTACCAATACCTACCCTACCGTGACCAACCTCCTGGGGGAGTATAACGGAACGCTTCGTAATGGAGGGGAACGCATCACGCTGTCCCATCGTCCAGACGCAACATGGGTTGAAGCCGACTCTATCGCCTACCTGGACGACGACGCACACGACGGCACAGGTAAATCCATGGAACTTATTCATCCTGGATTTCATCCACTGCGAAACCACTACTATGGCGATTGGTCTGCATCGACCCCTGTTGGTGGAACGCCGGGTGTACAAAACAGCGTATACAACGCCGCACCGCTACCCGTTGCTGGGGACATCAGGCACGATCCACCGTTACCTTTCGGTGGATCATCGATCGAAATCACAGCACATGTACAAGGACGCGATGGTCACGACGTCAACACGGTTCTGCTGGAGTATCGCCTCGATGCGAGAAATGACGCCCCTACGTCAGCGCTCTGGACGAACGCGCCCATGCAGGACGGCGGCACCGATGGCGACGCCATTGCCAGCAACGGCGTTTACACGGCTATGCTCCCAGAATTTGGTGCGACCCCAATGCAGAGCGGCGACATAATCGAGTACCGAGTCAAAGTCACGGACGACATCGGAACGATGACATTTCCTGCGACGAATCGCGCCGGTGTACTCAGCGGCCCCTTCAGTTATCTCGTTAAGTTTGAAGACGACAACTGCATCGACTGCGCCTATCAGGATGAGTATCCCACCTACCATATCATCATGCGCGACACAAATAAGGCACTGCTCGAAACGCGTGACAAAAACAGCAATGTTTTACTCGACGGTACATTGGTGACGTCAGACGGATTTCTATACCACAACTGCGGCATTCGCTTCCGCGGAAAGAGCTCTCGAAACAGCCTCCTAGGTAGCTATCGCATTGAACTTCCAAACGGCGAAACATACGAAGACTCCTCGCAACTATCTCTAAACCAACAGAATGCCATGCTTCAGTATTTGGGTATGAAGGCCCATTCGCTGGCCAATGACGGATACGGCTCCACAGTAAAGCTTGCACGCGTGTTTTTAGGCGCCGAACTGAAACACCCTAGCCACGCCATTTACGTGAAAATCGAGGCCTTCTCCGACGAGTACGTCCAAAGACTACATCCAGATCATGATCAACTAGGCAACCGCTACTGGACACGTCAACAAGCGGGATTCGACGGGGATCTTTCGTTTATCAATAGCAACGAAGTCAGCTATCACTCAGAGTATCTATCAGACATAAACAACCACTACACTGGCTACGAAGACTTATTGGACGTCATTATAGACATCGACCAGCCCGTCGAAACGTATCCGACCATCTTGTCCAATCACATCAATCAGGCCCAATGGGGCGGGTACTTCGGAATCATGGCAGCCATTGATAACCAGGAGGCGGGATTCGGAAGCCCAACAGGGACAAAAGGTGACGAACTCAAGTGCTACGTTCGACCCGACGGTAAAGCTGAACTGTTGCCATGGGACATGGACGCCGTGTTCGGAACACAACTGAATCTGTATTCATGGGGCACCACCACCGTTCCAAAATTTCTACTAAACCCGCCAATGATCCATCACTATTTGGGCAAGGTTTACGATGCCGGCGTCAACGTTCTCACCGATGAGGCAATGAACGAAATCCTTGACGATATGGGCAGCAAGATGGCGGCCTCAAAAGCCACATATTTCAACAACACCATCACACGACGTGGCCTGATTGAAGCGCAAATTCTCACGAACTTGACAATAAATGGTTTCGCTCCCGGCGCAAACGCCATCGCCGTGTCCGCCAAAAACGTCGGCGATCTTATCATCGTCGAACCCGTCAACCAAGGCCTCTATTCGGGCGAATGGGTATTCCTTGGCAGCCTATCTATCCAGGGAACACCATTACAGAGCGTGACCGTGACGCGTCAACACGCACATCCCTTTTTCCCAACGGTAGCAGACGCTTTGATGTTTTCTAATGCTGTCCACGGCGTCACGATCATTGATGACGATGATCCGGGATTTTCAACCATTGGATCCGGCTGGACCACGGCAGCCAGCGGCGGATACAACAACGGTCCTTACCACAAAGTCAACACCGAGCCTGGCTTCGCCATGGCCACTTGGTCAGCCACCAGCATAACGCAAGCAGGCACCTATGATGTATATGCTTGGCTAAACAACGGCAACGACAGCCTCTCCAGATATGCACTTGAAGCCGCGACACCCGGCATCTCAGTGTCACTCAGCGGCACGGCGCCACAGAACTACACCCAACGTGTGCTTCTGAACACACACGACGCGGCATGGGATGCGCGTAGCAATCAGTGGACAACGGTCGGAGACCCGCTTTTGTTTACTCGCCGTATCGCGCCGGTAACGGTCAGTGCTGTTGATGTCGACGGCAACACCACCGCCATCATTGATTTCACGGCCTATAGCCTGGATGATCAGCTACAAACCAACGGTGTCATTTCCGGCGATGTGACTTGGTCCTCCGAG
>JAPKCZ010000409.1 GCA_028822745.1 Kiritimatiellia bacterium
CAAGTCCCAGCCCTCTTGCAAGGTTTCAACTTTCCCGCCAGCCATGATGGCGGCGGCCGCGTTCATACACACAATATCGCGTGCCGCACAGGGCGCCCCACTCAACACCAAGCGGGTGATGCGCGAATTTTCGACAACATCTCCACCGGCCAAATCAGCAGGATCCGCGTAGTCGCCAATGAAAGGGCGCGGATCAAATTCGTAGGTTTTGATCACCCCTTCATTGAGTTCACTGATTTGCGTATTCGCCGTCGTGGTAATTTCATCCATCCCGTCGAAGCCGTGTACAATTAATGCACGCTCCGAACCGAGGCATTGCAGGACTTCAGCAAACAGCTCGGTTAAGCGTTCGTCATAGACCCCAAGCACCTGACATTTCGCGCCGGCCGGATTGGTCAGCGGTCCGAGCATGTTGAAAATCGTGCGGATGCCCAATTCCTTGCGCGGGCCCATGGCGTATTTCATTGCCGGATGCATTTTGGGCGCATACATGAAACCGATTCCGACGTCACGAATACAATCTTCAATGGTTTCTTTGGATACATCCAAATTCACACCCAGTTCTTTCAGCAGGTCAGCAGATCCACACTTACTCGAGATGGCGCGATTCCCATGCTTCGCAACGGGCACACCAGCACCGGCGGTGACAAAGGCAGCCGTGGTCGACACATTGAACGTCGAGCAACTGTCGCCCCCTGTGCCACAGGTATCCACAACATGCATTCCGGAGCACTCGATCTTGACGGCATGGCGCCGCATCGACTCCGCGCCGCCCGACACTTCCTCGACGACCTCGCCCTTCATCCGCAACGTTGCGATGAATGCCCCAATTTGGGCGTCTGTTGCTTCGCCCTGCATGATCTTGTCGAACACGGACGTCGCCTCGTGTTGCGAGAGATGGTGCCCGGAGATGATCTTCTCTAGTATGGCTTTCACAAATGGTCTCCTTGTCGTCACGGCCGTCGCGCGCTTAGCGGCTTGCGGCAAGTTTTAGAAAATTACCCAACAGTTCGGGTCCTTCAGGCGTCAGCACGGATTCTGGATGAAATTGCACGCCATAGGTTGGATGCGACACATGATGAATGCCCATGATCTCACCGTCATCGGCATGCGCATCCACAACGAGTGCCTCGGGCAGTGTGTCCGGCACGATAGCGAGCGAATGATAGCGGCCTGCCTGGAATGGATTCCCCATATCGCTGCAAAGCGGTGATGCGTCATACGACACCTGCGACGTTTTGCCGTGCATGATGCGCTGCGCGTGACTGACGGTCGCGCCGAAGGCGACCGCGATGCTCTGCATCCCCAGACACACGCCCAGAATAGGTAGGCTGCCGGAGTAGGCCTGAATTGCAGCCACAGAGACACCCGCTTCGTTCGGCGTGCACGGACCTGGCGACACAACCAGAGCATCCGGTTTTAGACTGGCGATGCCCTCGACACTGATGTCGTCGTTGCGAACAACCTTCACATCGGCGCCCTGGGCAGCAAACACTTGAACGAGATTGTACGTAAACGAATCATAGTTATCGATGACGAGAATCATGATGGGTCGCCTCCGTCCAGCACCAACCCGTCGGCGGCCAATTGCATGGCCTTCTGCATACCGCGCGACTTGTGCTGCGTTTCCTGAAACTCCTTTTCGGGATCAGAGTCATACACGATGCCGGCACCCGCTTGTACTGAAACGTGACCGTCTTTGAAATCCAATGTACGAATCGTAATCGCGAGATCCATATCGCCAGAATAGCTAAAATACCCAACGGCACCGCCATACGGACCGCGTGCTTCAGGCTCCAGTTCATTGATGATCTGCATGGCGCGAATTTTGGGTGCGCCGCTGAGCGTGCCGGCCGGGAACGTGGCGTGCACCACATCCAACGCGTCCAAGCCCTCACGCAGTGTGCCTTGCACATCAGACACAATGTGCATGACGTGGCTATAGCGCTCGATCACCATGTAATCCTTAACGTGCACCGATCCTGCTTCGGCAACACGGCCGACGTCGTTGCGCCCTAGGTCCACCAACATCACATGCTCAGCCCGTTCTTTTTCGTCCGCAAGCAACTCGGCCGCAAGGGCTTCGTCCGCCTCAGGCGTTGCGCCCCGCGGCCGTGTTCCCGCAATGGGACGCACTTCGACCCTTTGTCCTTCGAGTCGCACCATCACTTCGGGAGACGACCCGACCAATGTCGTATCGCCCAACTTAAGGAAGAACGTATAGGGCGAGGGGTTCAGATAGCGCAGCGCGCGATAGGCCTGAAACGGTGGCACGTCGGTCTTGGCCGAGAAACGCTGGCTAAGCACAACTTGGATAATGTCGCCATCGACGATGTATGCCTTGGCGCGCTCGACACTGTCTTTGAACGCGTCCGGCGACATGTTTGATTCAAACTGGACGTCCCCGTAATTTGCGCAATCTGCATGGGTGGCGGAGGGTTGCTTGAGCGTATCGACGATTCGCTGAATCCGCTCGAGGCACGCGTCATAGCAGGCATCTACAGAAGGTGCTTTGCCTGGGTGAGCGCAAACGACGATCTTGGCGGTATGGCGCTTATTGTCGAAGACGATGACTTGATCAACGCGCATGAAACGACTCTGAGACTGAACACCACCGGCATGCGTCTTGGGTTTGGGTAAACGTTCGAATTCGCCCACGGATTCGTAACCGAGATAACCGACAACGCCACCAAAGAAACGTGGCAGACCTTCTACAGGAGCAACGCGAACATCTGAAAAGCATTCACGCAGCCTGTCCAGTTCGCCCGTGGGCCCTTGCGAATGGTCGACATCCAGAAACGGCTCAGGGTCAATGCCCACGATGGAATAACGCCCCCAGTGTTCGCCGCCCTCCATGCTTTCAAAGAGAAAGACATTGGGGCGATCGACAAAGCGACTCAGTACCGACAAAGGCGTTTCCGCGTCGGCGATCAATTCTGTATATAGCGGGACGACATCAAATTGCGTCGCCAGCTCAGAAAAAGTTTTGCGGTCTAAATTCGGCATTCGTGCACCTATAGTCAGGCATAGCCAATAGGTCAACGCATTAAAGCGATGCTCGCCCTACTGGATGATGATCTTGATAAATGCGCCACAACCCCACCAGAACAATACTGCCATCCCTACAATGGCGCTGTACGTT
>JAPKCZ010000410.1 GCA_028822745.1 Kiritimatiellia bacterium
ACCAACGTCCGGTTCTGGATTGCATCACGGACATCTTTGTCCCCATGCGCGACGAACTGGATTGGGGCTACAGCATTCCCTATTCCGTGACGGGCCGTATGAACCAACACCCAAAGGCCGCCATTAAATGGCGTGCCGGTGAAACCCCTGACGACTACGTGGCCTTTTACGACCAGATGATGGAAGGCACAAGCTAGGCGGATTGCCTCGATTGGCAGCACCCTCCCTACCCAACCGTGAACACGTTCCTCATCATTATCCTTGCGATCATTGTCGCGCGTTACCTGCTGGATACCCTATCCAGCATTCTTAACGTGCGTCATTTGCGTGAAACGCTGCCCGCATCATTTGCCGGAATCTTCGATGATGAGAAATACACGACGTCGCAACGGTATCTGCGGACGAACACGCGTTTTGGAATCATTAGCGACACCGTCAGCACCACGCTCACGCTCGCCTTCCTTACCTTGGGTGGATTCAACCTCGTCGATCAAGTGGCGCGCAGCGCGTCGTCCCATACGATCGTTTCAGGGCTACTGTTCGTCGCCATACTGATGTTGATCAGCAAAGTGGCAAGCCTGCCCTTTGCCCTGTATGACACCTTCGTGATCGAAGCGCGTTTCGGGTTCAACAAGACCACGCCTCGAACCTATGTCGCCGATTACCTAAAAGGCCTGGTTCTTGTTGCGCTCATTGGTGGACCCGTCTTCGCTGGCGTGATCTGGTTTTTCGAAACGACGGCAGACGCATGGCTTTACGTGTGGATAGGCATGTCGGCGCTACAGCTTTTACTAATGTTCGTGGCGCCCGTTTTCATCATGCCGCTATTCAACAAGTTCACACCGCTCGCGGAAGGTGAATTACGCCATGCTATTGAAGCGTACAGCCAATCCCAAAACTTTACGATCCAAGGTATCTACACCATGGACGGATCACGCCGTTCAGCCAAATCCAATGCCTTTTTCACAGGTTTTGGTCGCTCGCGGCGCATTGTACTTTTCGACACGCTGATCGAGAAACAGACCACGGAAGAGCTGGTTGCTATTGTTGCGCACGAAATGGGCCATTACCGCTGTGGCCATATCCCCAAAGGGATCGTACGCGCGATGCTTCACACGGGCGTCAGCCTGTACTTGTTATCCTTCTTTATCGGATCATCTGAACTATTTGAGGCCTTCGGCATGGAGCATACGTCCGTCTATGCGGGCATCGTCTTTTTTGGATTTTTATACACCCCTATCGCATTTCTGATGGGACTCATTGAGAGTGCAATATCCAGAAAGCATGAATACGAGGCCGATGCGTTTGCCGTCAAGACCGCCGGTAACGCCAATGCCATGATATCGGCGCTGCAAAAACTGTCCGTCGACAACCTGTCGAACCTGACACCGCATCCCCTAACCGTGTTCCTTGAGTACAGCCACCCGCCCGTCATTGAGCGCATCGCCGCCCTACAGAAACTGGCCTAAACGACCCCATCCCAAAAGACTCACCACGCAGACTCGGAGGAGAGATTCACCGCAGAGGTCGCAGAGAACGCAAAGGAAGAGGTCTCTGCGGTTAATATTGTCTTTGGCCTAAGGGGTTCCAGTCGTATTGGGAGGTCTAAACCAAGACGTCGAGTAGCTCCCGCGACAAGACTTTCATCTGCTCAAAATTGGGGTATTGCGCTTCCAGCTTGCGATAGGCGGGTGGATGATCGATACGCCGTCCATTGCTTAACTCAGACGGCACGACGATGTGCAACATTTCGTGAAAAATAATATAGCGCACAAACTCAAACGGAACACGGGCATCATCCAAACGTGGATGAATGCGAATGGTTTGCGCCGTTGGATTCCATGATCCATAACGAATCGATTTTGAGCGACGTCCGCGACGTTGCGTATTTCGATCACGCCCCCACTCTATCTGACACTTCAAACGTCCCGAAAAAAACGTGACATTAACGTCTTTAAAGATCTGATCGAGATCAAATAGCCGCCCTTTCGTCCGCCCCGCTACAGAAGATCTACGTTTGGGCTTGGCGCGTTCGTCTGAGTCGTCCCCGATATCGCGTGCGTAGGCCGCGACAACCGTCCATGCCGCTTTTCGTCGCGTTCGGCAGTACTGCTTAAGCGCAATCCGCACATCGAGCGGAGCAGCCAGAAAAGCGCGATGCACGCGAAGCCGAATAGGGCCCAAGGGCGGATATGCAATGGAGACCATCGTCACACGGTTCTGTGTGACCGTCACATCGACAGGCAGACGGCTACCGGCATTCAAAAAGGCCGAAAAATCATCTAACGAAAGTGATTCAACTTGCCTAAACAACTCAAGTTGATCGTCACCATTTGGATTATTTTCACTGCTCACGTCGTACTACCCTCGCGCAACCGTTACAACAAAAACGGCCTCAGCGCCCGCATTCTGAAGTGCGCGTGCGGCTTCAGACACCGTCGCACCCGTTGTCATCACATCATCGACCAACAACACCGACTGTCCATGCACGCGAGCGCTATCCGCAACCTCGAAGGCGCCATGCACATTCACCGCGCGCTGACGTGCGTTCAGGCCGGTCTGCGTGGCCGTGTCGCGAACACGAGACAGGATCTGCGCAGGACGGTAGTGAAGCCCCAGCCTGCTCGACAGATGCGTGGCAAGTAACGACGATTGGTTATAGCCGCGTTCACGGAAACGCGTTGCGTGTAAGGGAACGGGCAGAATCATGTCGATATTTTGGTCAAAATCATAAGCCCGCACACAACTTTCCAACATCTGCGCGAGATTGTCGGCCAAATCTAGACGTGCGCTGTACTTGAATCCATGCATTGCATGTTTGAGTTTGCCGCGGTAGCGAAAGGCGGAACGTGCCAGTGTAAACGCAGGAGGACGGCGACGACAGAGCGAGCAGCGAAAGCCGTCGACGGACACGCCCTCGATAGGATCGCCGCAGCGTTCACAGAAAGGCCGCGTTACCGGTGCACAGGACGCAAGACAATCCCAACACAAGGCCCCGTCATCCTCTGCCATGGAACAACCGCAGCCCCCGCATTCTCGAGGATAAAACAGGTCCGCCACGCCATTCAGCATACGTTTCACGCCGGATCCAAATGCGTAGGACGTGCTGTGCTCAGTCAAGGTAGCGACCCAAAATAGGAG
>JAPKCZ010000411.1 GCA_028822745.1 Kiritimatiellia bacterium
ATCAGGCATCGCCGCGATTGTTTTCCTGACCTTGTCTGCGCCACGCCAATCAACAGAGTAATCCCAGATCAGCCCTCAGAAGATGCGCTAGCCATGGCGGGCGCTACACGTTCAATATCGACAGCCACAACCTTGTACTCGGGACAAAGTGTCTCACGGTCGGTGACGTTACTGGTCACATAATTGACCAGCTGCTCTGGGAAATGGAAGGTTGTGTAGATCACCCCAGGTTTGACGCTTCGCGTCAATTTACTATGCAACTTGACTTCCCCGCGCTTCGAGAACAAACGCACAAGATCCCCATCAGTGATTCCCTTAGCACGCGCGTCCCGCGGATGAATTTCAAGAATGTCCTCACTCAAAAGCTCACTATTGGCAGTACGCCGCGTCATGGTGCCGCAATTGTAGTGCTCGAGCTTGCGGCCCGTCGTCAGAATGAACGGAAAGTTCGCCGCGTTGTCCACGATTTCCTGGCTCTCTTCCCACTCGTAAAAATGCAACTTACCCAAACCGTGCTTAAACTGATCACGGTGCATGATTTTCGTATCAGACCCATCCGCAAGCACAGGCCACTGTTTGCCGTTCTCACCCAATTCGTCCCATTTGACGCCTCGGAAAAACGGAACGACCTGCGCAATTTCTTCCAGGACGATGGCCGGATCAGGCCCCTTCTGGGGATAGCCCATGCGATTCATCATATCGACAATGATCTGTCCATCTGTCCGGGTCCCCTCCAACGGGGGTACCGTCGCGAGAACGCGCTGAATCCGGCGCTCCCCGTTGGTAAAGGTCCCGCTCTTCTCAAGGAACGTCGTCGCCGGCAGAATCACATGTGCCAGCTTTGCGGTTTCGGTCATAAAGATCTCTTGAACGACGAGTAACTCCAAATTCTCAAGCGACTCAATGACGTGGCCCGAATTTGGATCCGTCTGCACGACATCCTCACCCATCAACCAAAGCGCCTTGAGGTCACCCGCCTGCGCGGCATTGAACATTTCTGGAATTTTATACCCTATCGCCGTTGGAACATCCGTTCCGTAAATACCAGTGTAGTGATCATAAGAGTCCGCCTTGGTGACGTCCAGATAGCCTGCACCTTGATGCGGTTGCGCGCCCATGTCGGCAGCGCCTTGCACATTGTTCTGACCGCGTAGCGGGTTGACGCCCACTCCCTCGCGACCGATGTTACCCGTGATCATGGCCAAATCCGCAATCAACGTCACGGTGCGCGTGCCCATCGTGTGCTCAGTGACACCTAGACCATGAAAAGACATCGCGTTTGGCGCGGAGGCATAAGCCACCGCGGCGCTGCGCACCTGTTCACGGTCAACACCGGTAATCGACTCCAGAGAACCGATATCCAACGTTCGAATGTCCTCCGCGAACGCATCATAGGCCTCGCAGCGTGTGCTCACAAAGTCTTCGTCAACGAGCCCTTCGGCGATGATGTAGTAAATCATCATGTTCAACAGCGCCACGTTGGTGCCCGGGCGCAACGCGAGATGATGCTGGGCGTAGCGCGCCATTTCCGTCTCGATCGGATCAATGACGATCAAGGTTGTGCCTTTCATGGCAGCCTGCTTCATCTTCGCCCCGGTCACCGGATGGGCCGTCGTCGGGTTCGCACCGATGACCATCATAAGATCTGTTTTTGGGATGCACTCAATCGAATTGGTTGCGGCACCCGTACCAAACGTTTTCTGCATGCCCAACGACGTGGGCGAATGACACACGCGCGCGCAACAATCAATGTTGTTCGTGCCGATCACGGCACGGATAAACTTCTGCATGAGATAGTTTTCCTCATTCGTGCAACGTGCCGAAGAAATACCCGCGATGGCGTCCGGTCCACACTCGTCGCGAATGGATTCAAGCTTCTCCTGAATGAAATCATAAGCCTCATCCCAGGTCGCCGGCTCGAATCCACCTTCACGACGAATCAAGGGCGTGCGCAAGCGATCCGGGTGACTCTGAAAACGAAACGCGTAGCGCCCCTTCAGGCACGTGTGGCCTGCATTGACGACCGCGTCTTTAGGCGCCGTGATCGCAAGGATCTCATCTGCCTTGGTGTGCACATCTAAATTGCAACCGACGCCGCAGTAAGTACAAATCGTCCGCGTGACTTGTGTGGCTTCGGGAATTCGGGGACGAAACACATCGGTAATCGCGCCCGTTGGGCAGGTTTCGGCACAGGCACCACAAGATACGCAAGGCGACTCCTTGAAGGATGTGTCGGCACCCATGATGATACGATTGTCAAAACCGCGCCCGTGCATCCCCAAGACCTGCTCGCCTTGAATCTCGTCGCACGCCCGGATACAGCGGTAACAGTTAATACAGTTCGAGAGGTTGGCGCGCATATAGGGGTGCGAGGTATCTGTTTCGCGCGACTGATGGTTCTTGCCGGGTGCATAGCGAATCGCGCTTACATCCAGTCCAACTTGGGCGATGACCGTTTGTAATTCAGCATCACCATTAGGCTCAGACGCGAGCGTCTCGATCGGATAGTCGGTCAACACCAACTCAACGATATTGCGGCGCAACTTTTTGACCAGTTCCGTTTCGCTAAAGATGTGCATGCCCTCGCCAACAGGGGTGTGGCAGGACGCGACCATACGGCGCGGCCCGTCTGCGGACGGCGCGATCTGCACGGAGCAGACGCGGCAAGAGCCAAAAGGTTCAAGTCGTTCGTCGTAACACAAGGTCGGCACTGCGCCTTTTCGGTGATGCCGCTCGATGAACTCGAGCACCGTCTCTCCGTCGACGACCGGAAATTCATGTCCATCCAAGGTTGCTGTTTTGCTCATGATGTCGACCTCGGTCCTATCCATCTTCAGTTTCGAAATATGCACTCAATTCATCGGCGAAATACGCTAATCCGTTTTTAATTGGCAGCGGGATGCCGCCGCCATGTGCACACAGACTGCCGAGCTCCATCGTCTCCAGCAAATCATCCAGTAGCTCACGATTAAGTTTACGTTCACCATGAATCGCGGCTTGCAGCATTTCTTGACCGCGCGTCGCGCCCAAGCGACACGGAAAACATTTTCCGCAAGATTCCACTGCACAGAACTCAAAAAGATGTTCCAGATTCTGCCATATACTACGATATTCCCGAGTATCGCTCTTTTTGGGCAACG
>JAPKCZ010000412.1 GCA_028822745.1 Kiritimatiellia bacterium
ACGCAAGCACGGCGGGCTTCGCGCGGCGGGTGTGCCGCGCACCTTCAAGGCGCATCTTGTGGGATTCATGGGTTTGGGCAACGAACTCGGCGAGCCCTATGAGGGCGAGGATATTGTCGCGCCCGGTGTCGTGCTGCGGCTCCCCAACGGCAGGAAGCGGGTCATGCATCGCTGGCTGCTGAGCGAAGCGGATCAGCGTTTCGCGATGGATCTCTATGTCAAGGAGATGAACCGGATAAAGGCATCGCTTGACCAAACAGAGTTTACTGCTGACGAGGGCTTTGCCGGGGTTGGCCGGGAATTCTACTCCTCCCCCCACTTCGTCTTCAATGTGGCAGCGCATCCCAAGGAAGAGCCGGCGGAAGACAGGGCCAAGCGTGACACGTTCTATCGCTCGGCCGTAGCGGGCGCTGAGTACTGGTATGCCTACCTGGAATATGGCGGCCACCTGATGCAGTACTGGGATCGTCACGAGAAGCTCAAACATCGCGTCGGCGTCGGCGGCGGCAACGGCGGCGGCTATGGTGGCTGTCAGATTGGCGGCATCACCGCGCTGCCGATAGCGCTTTTTCATGAGTACAGCCACGGGTTCAATCTGTGGGGGTTTGGTCATCCCGAGATCTTCTGCGATTTTGGCCAGGTCCTGGGCACCGGCGGCACTCGGGTAGAAAAGGCGAAGAACAACGTCGTGTACCCGCATCGCAGTGCGCTTACTAGAGCATATGGGACCTGCCTGTTCCCTGCGGCTTTCAGCGAAGACCCCAACTGGGGCTATTGCGCCGTAAACTCCCTGCCGAAAGCCGATGCCGAACGGAACTTCTTTCAGACTCTGGCCCGTGTTGTCGAGCAGCGTGGCATGTCCGAGAAGGGCATCCCCGGTGTGGGCGACATCCTGGGTGATTACGGGGCTCGCCTGGCGGAGTTCGACTTCCACAATCACGACCTGCTGAAGGGCTCGTGGTTTTCGGTGGTCAGGAACTACCTCGAGCCGATCGACGTCAAGAAGCGCATGTACCGCATCGTATGGGACAGGGCACCCGAGTCTTACGGCAGCAATGTCATTCGGCTTGTGCCAGATGACGATGCCAAAGCTATTACGGTCGATTTTCAGGGCTACTACGATCCCACCACCTACAGCGACTGGCGTGCCTGCATCGTGGCGGTGGACAAAGACGGTCTCACGCGTTACAGCGATCTGTGGAACAAGGGCGTCATGACCCTGCCGCGCCAGGAAGATGATCGGCGCTACTGGCTCACCGTCACCGCCGCACCGACCGGCATACTGGATATTCCCAACCCGCTTCGCATGTGCAGCGGTCGCTACGCACCGCTATACCCGTGGCGTGTGACGCTGAAGGGCGCCCGCCCGGGAACGCCGCGTCGACTCCGCTTCGATGCGGATGACGACTACGCCAGCCACGGTTCTGCGGATACCGTTGCCAAAATTCATCCGACGCCGCCGAACACACCCGCACGCAAGCTGTTCGTGGAGAAGAGTCGTGAGGCGCGGCAGGTCGTGCAATCAAACATTCACGACGCCAAAGACCCCTATGTGCGTCAGTTGCTCATGGCGACGGGCGCCCGAATGGACAACGCACTGACGGGCACGCAGGGCGCACCGCACGCCAATGGCGGTGGCTGGGTCGCGGCCACCGCCACAGTTGACCCAACAGCCTACGTAGCGCCGGGCGCCATGGTGATGGGATTTGCCCACGTGTTGGACCATGCCAGCGTTGAGGACTATGCGATCATCCGAGGCAACGCCAGGCTATCGGGCAACGCACGCGTCGGCGGCGAAGCCATTGTCGAAGGCCAGACCCAAATGTCCGCTTACCAGCGCCACTGGCTTCCCGATGCGACCGAACACCACGGCCTGTGGCTGAACTACGCCATGGAAGAGACCCCGGTGATGATGCTGGAGAACCGATTCTTCGAACACGGCGTTCTGAATGGATACATCTACGGTAAGCCGACACTGATCGTCGACGATGGGCGACGCGCTTTCCACTTCGACGGCAAGACGCAGTACGTCGAACTCAACGCACGCGCGGCCGACATGGACGTGATCACGATCGACATTGCCGTGCGTCCCGACCGGACCAAGCAACAGACACTGCTGGATTTCGGATCCGATGCTGCCAACTGCATGACACTGAAAACCGATTCGCGCGGCACCCCCCTGTTCACTGCCACCGTGGCGGGTAAGGACGTTATCACACTGCGCATGAAGACGCCTCTGGCCAAGGGCGCCTGGACCCGTTTGCGCGTTGAGATCGATGGGGAGCAAGTTGTGCTGTGGGCCGATGATCAACTCTCCGCGAAGAAGGCATCCTCATTCCGGCCCGGCGACGCGTTTGTGTCTGGCCTGCAGAAGCGCAATTTCGTTGCCGGTTCGCGTGACGGCAAAGGGCATTTTGCTGGAGCGATTGACTACGTGGTGATCTATCGCACGGTGCATGGCGACACATTCGCAGAATTGCCGCCGCCCATACTGGATGGGAGCAGTCGTCCGACTCAGCGTTTCGCCGACGAGCTGCGCGTGGACAGTGTCGCGCGTAAGCGCTACCAAATCGAGAATGACCGGGCCATCAAGGAGGCCATGCTCTACTACAACAAGCAGTTCGATGATATCCGCATTCGGCATTACGAATTGCGTCATCGTGATCCGAACTGGCCAAAAGCCCTCGCCAAGGCCCGTGAAGATCTTGCCAGCCAGCCAAAACAGGACAGCGCGAAGACGGAGGTCACTGAGCCGCCTAGACTCGCTGAGCTTAAGAACGAGCAGGAAGCTGTAGAGACGAAGATCAAAGGCTACGCAGAGAAGGAGAAGGCGCTTCGTGAAGGCGAGGCCGAGTGGCTGAAGTCCATCACCGACGCTGAGTACCTCGCATTGAAGGCCGAGGACGAGGACGGCCAGGCACAGCTCAAGAAACTCAAGCCGGCACTCGAGGCAAGCTTCGCGATCATGCCGGCAGAAGTGGAGAACCAGAAAGAGATCGCCACGCTCAGCGCCGAACGCGCGACGCTTGATGAGGTCGTCAAGACGGGCAACGAGGCTGTGACGTCTGCCGTAGCTGCAATGCCCGTCTACTGGGACGCGGCAAAGATAAGCGCGGAGAGCAGCCTGATGAGTGGGCT
>JAPKCZ010000413.1 GCA_028822745.1 Kiritimatiellia bacterium
TTTCGATTGTACGAATAGTCGTCGACATCGGTGGTGGGCAAGCCATAGCTTCTCGTGATAGGGCGTCCGTCCTCATCCTCCTCTGTCTGCCACATGTGCAGCCATTTGAGCACTCCCGCACCGCATTCCAGTAGTGCGGCTGAATTGACCTCTTCAAGTTCTTCAGCCGACATCCAGCGATGCTCGCACGTTAATTCGTTTGCTGGGTTGAGCTCTGGACCAGCAGTCGGCATTCGATGGCCATATACCCGACATCGCCACTCCCCCGTGACGCCGTCAGGGGTGTGGTTGGGGGCCTGCCCGGGGAGGTCGGCTAACCAACTGAGCCACGGCAACTGTAATCCCAGTTGATCGCGGGATTGCGTGACGACCGACCCCATTACATTGCAGACATCCAGAATGCCCGCTGATGCGTCCTCGGCGGCGGCAAACTTCGGAAGCTGCCAGCCATCGGTGTCGTTACCCAGGACAAGTACATTTTCATCGCTATCCTCGATCAACAGTCGTGCCTCGTCGACGCCGCCGACCGGTCCGTCGCGCAGCGCGGCGTACTGGCCGTCACCCCGATGATATGGCAGGAGGTGCTTGACGTCGTCCGGCAGAAAATCATGAACGGCGGACGGGTAGATGGTCGGCCCGCAGGCGGGCGGCGATGACCTCGCGTGGAACTTCATATAAAGCCCACAGCGATCAGAGTTACCGTGGTTGGGGCGCGCCTCATGCCATAGGAATCCGTCCATCAAGACGACATCGCCCTTTTTTAGTGACGGGTCCACCAGCCGGATTTCAGCCGGAGAAGGGACCTGGGCAGCATCTACCTGGTGCACACGTCCGTCTGATGGTCGTACGGCGGTTTTAAGGTGTGAACCAGGAGATATGGCGAGTGGGCCGGCAGTCTCCGTGTAATCGACGAACGGGATAACCGCAAACATCCATTTGACGTACGAGCCGACACATCGCCAAGGCTTGTAATCGTAGTGGGCGCCGCTGCCCTTGATGAATGGCTTGTCGCCGACGCCCGCCCCTGGTGGACGCATGATTGACCAATACTGCGCCAATGTTGCGGGCTCGCCGAAGAGTTCCTGGACCGCCGCCACGATTGCCGGGTGCGCGAGGCTCAATTCCGCGAGGTCTGGGTATTCTTCCAGAACCCGCGGGCCCATCGAATGAATGCCCGGCGATGGATAGGCCGAGCCCTCCTGGTAGGTGTCGTAATCGCCGCTGTTGAAGGCAGCGCGGATCGGCCCTGCGAGCCGGCCCACTTCCGTGTTTGTCAGAACATTCCTAAGGACGTAATAGCCATTTTTCTCGAATTCATTCTTCATGGCTTAGCCTTATATTTTCGGGAAGGAGCGACACTAACGGATCTCCTAGAATACCCTCTACGGATTGAATATCAAGGCGCCTCCCGGACCTGGCCATCCGTAAATCCGAATTCCATTATTCGGCAGGAAACATCCAGATCACGAACGCTTAAGGACAATGGAAATGGCGGCTTTGGGGATACAAGCCGATCAGGGAATGTTGGTGCAACCTTGGCGTCCGTATTATCAAGGAAGCCAGGACAAATGGCGATTGTCGGCTTATGTTGACTATATTCAGCTTCCACGCCGCACCCAGAGCATCCTGAGAACACAGCATCGGAGAACAGTTTTGCCGGATAAATCAGTGAGCTACTGGAGCGATGCCAAACAGGGGTTGCGCGCGGTTGAGCTGCGCGCGGCGGGATTCGAGCCCGCCGAAGCGGTGAAAACCAACGCCGTGGTGACCATAGCCAACGCTTACACCAACGCCCACCGCTGTAACAATCGCGTGCGCCGTATTGCCGATTTACTGGTTGATGCGGTGTCGTCAACGGGGGGCCAGGGCCTGCTGGTCGGCGCGCCGGCGGTCTCGGACGCACTTACCCAGGGTACCGAGAATGCGGGGTACAGTCTGGTGTCGCGCGACCTAATGGCTGATTGCATGGAGACGGGCCACCATGCCCATCATGGCAATGCGATGATTGTGGTATCGGGGTGCGACAAGACCGGGGCCGCCGCTCTGATGCCACTCGCGCGCACCAACGCTTTTGGTCTGGTGGTGTATCCGGGAACAAGTTCTCCGGGGCGGGTCGATTTTGAACCGTGGGCCAGCAAAGGCAACAACCTCACCATCATGGACTATATGGAAGCTTCCGCCGCCCGGGAAGCCGGTCGCGTCTCGGATGATGAACTGACAAGCCTGCAGCGCTGCGTCATGCCGGGCAGCGGTACGTGCGGCGCGATGTTTACGGCAAATACAATGAGCACCATCGCCGAAGCGATCGGCATGATGCTGCCACGTGGTGCGTCTCACCCGGCTGACTACGACGCCGCGAGCGATATCCACGACGACGTCAAGAACCAGGCACTCGCCAGCGTCAAAGCGCTTTACCGCCTCATGGAGATGGGCGTACGGCCACGCGACATCATGGTGAGAGACGCTTTCGAGAACGCGGTAACGACCGCCTACGCGATGGGCGGCTCCACGAACTTATATTTGCATGTCCTTGCCATCGCCCGAGAGGCGGGTGTGCCGTTTACGATCGAGGACATCCAGCGTATCGGCGAGCGCGTGCCGCTCATCGCCAACCTGCAACCGCATGGCGTCTATGCCATGGTGTCGCTGCATCAGGTCGGCGGCGTCCCCGTGGTCATGAAAGCGCTGCTTGAGGCCGGCCTGCTTCATGGTGATGTCATGACGGTAACGGGCAGGACACTTGCCGAAAACCTTGCGGAAGTCGCTTTGCCGGAAAATCTACCTGAACAGGATGTGGTTTTTCCGATTGCACGGCCGCTGGCGGCGCCTGGTAATCACATCAGTGTTTTGACGGGCTCGCTGGCGCCGGAAAGCTGCCTGTTGAAGCTCTCTGGAAAGCCCCTCGAGGATGGCGAGTTTCGCGGCAAGGCAAAAGTCTTCGACAGCGAACAAGCGGCAATTGCGGCGTTGCGCGACGGCAGCGTGATTGCGGGTGATGTGGTTGTCGTTCGACACGTTGGCCCCGTCGGCGCGCCCGGAATGCCCGAGATGGTGCATTTGACCATTCAGCTTCAAGGGCGTGGGTTGGGAAAAGAGGTTGCGCTTATCACGGACGGCCGCTTTTCCGGCGTCT
>JAPKCZ010000414.1 GCA_028822745.1 Kiritimatiellia bacterium
GATGGACGCACGGGAAATTGAAGACGAGTTGCGTCGCTCGCTGTTCGATACCATGACGGCGTCTGATTTGCAGAAAACCATCTTGCTCAACGCCAAGGCATTGATTGAACGTGATGCTGATTTCGCAACCTTCGCGGGACGTATGCTGCTTAGCTACATTTACGAAGAAGTGCTGGATTGGAATATCGTGTCCGAGGGCATTGCCGGATTAAAGAATGCACATCGTGCTGCGTTCCGCACGTACCTGCAGCAGGGCATTGAAATTGGCCGCCTGTCGCCACGCCTTCTTGAATACGACATTGAGGCACTGGCCGATACGCTGGATCCGCTTGCCGACCTTGATTTTGATTATCTAGGCATCCAGACCTTGTATGACCGATACCTCATTTCCAACAAGACCAGTGGTCGCGCACTACTAATATAAACACCGCAGTTCTTTTGGATGCGTGTTTCTATGGGACTTTTCCTCGATGAGAAAAGCGACCGCGAAGGGTGGGTGACGCGTCTCTATGATCTCTACAAGAGCCGTCGTTTTTGTTCGTCGACGCCGACGCTTTTCAACAGCGGCACACTGCATAGCCAGCTTTCGTCATGCTACCTCTATAAGGTCGATGACAGCATCGAAAGTATTATGATTCGAGGCATTGCCGAAAACGCCTTCCTGAGTAAGTGGGCTGGGGGACTCGGTGGTTCTTGGACATCCGTTCGCGGTATGGGAAGTCATATTTCTGGCACCAACGGCGAGAGTCAGGGCGTCATTCCGTTCCTTAAAATGCACAACGATCAGCTTGTCGCCGTCAACCAAGGTGGTAAACGGCGCGGATCCGGTTGCGCGTATTTGGAGACGTGGCACAACGACCTGTTTGACTTCCTCGAATTACGACGAAACACAGGTGACGAGCGACGCCGGACACATGACCTCAATACGTCAAACTGGATTCCCGACCTCTTTATGAAGCGTATGGAGTCCCGCGAAAACTGGACCTTCTTCCGTGCATGTGAAGTGCCTGATCTACACGAAACCTACGGCAAGGCTTTCGAGAAACGTTATGCTGAGTATGAAGAACTCGCCCGAGAGGGAAAAATCTTCAGCCGTACCGAACCTGCCATTGAAGTATGGAAGACCATGCTTAAGTTGCTGTTTGAAACAGGACATCCCTGGATCACATTCAAGGACCCTTGTAATATCCGTAGCCCGCAAGATCATGTGGGTGTGATCCACAGCTCAAATCTCTGTACTGAAATCACGTTGAATACGGGCGAGGATGAAACGGCTGTTTGCAACCTCGGATCTGTTGTGCTCGACCGCCATATTGGTTTCAACGGTGAAATCGATTGCGAGAAACTGCGCGATACGATTCAAGTTGCCATTCGTGCGCTCGACAACGTGATCGATATCAATTTTTACCCAACGGAACCGGCAAAAACATCGAACGAGCGTCATCGTCCAATCGGTATGGGCGTGATGGGGTTGCAAAATGCTCTCTATAAGAAGAATCTGAGTTTTGCATCAGAGGAAGCCGTCGAGTTTAACGATGAATTTATGGAGCAGATTGCCTACTACGCCTACGAAGCATCGAGCGATCTTGCGAAAGAGCGCGGAACCTACAGTTCCTATAAAGGTTCCAAATGGGATCGCGGAATTTTGCCGCAGGACTCACTTGCACTGCTCGATGAGGAACGTGGCATTGATGTCGACGTGCCGCGTGGCGGCAAATTGGATTGGACGCCGGTTCGTGAAAAGATCGCCGCTCACGGGATGCGCAATTCAAACGTGCTCGCCATCGCGCCAACGGCGACGATTTCCAATATCATGGGCACCACGCCTTGTATTGAGCCGACGTACAAGAATCTCTTTGTGAAGAGCAACCTGTCCGGCGACTTTATTGTGCTCAACAGGGCATTGGTGCGGGATCTCAAGGCACGTGGCCTTTGGGGGCAGGAAATGATCGATAATCTCAAGTATTTTGATGGCGAATTACAGGACATGGAAGACGTGCCCGAAGATCTACGCCGCAAATACGTGACGGCCTTTGGTATCGACTATAATTTCTTCATTGCCGCTGCAGCGCGTCGCCAGAAATGGATCGACCAATCGCAGTCTGTTAATCTGTTCCTCGGTCAGCCTGACTTGAAAGGCTTGTCACACATGTATCGCGCTGCTTGGAAACAGGGTCTAAAGACCACGTATTACCTGCGCACACTGGGCGCATCCAACATCGAAAAGGCGACGGTAAAGGTTACCAAAGAACGTCGCGGTGTCATGGCCGAGGCGATTACCGAAGGGGACATTCTTGAGGCGGACGCCGAAACAGAAACGCCACGCGTTTTCACGGCGGATGAAAAGAAGGCCTGCAGTATCGATGCAATGCTTAACGGCGAAGAGTGCGAAGCCTGTCAATAGGGCCTGCACGTTTTTCGCTTTGACAAGCGAGAGGGGGCGAGTTCTATGGATAAGCTGAAAACCGAGCTTGAAGCACATCCGGAAATGGCCAAGCTCCAAGAAGAGCTCTGTGCTTTTCAGAGTGAATTCGAGGCGCTTCTTGAGTCCCGAGAAAAGCTGCGCGTTGACGTCGAGCGTCTGGGTAAATCGCAAGATGATCCGACGTCCGAGTAGCGGATTGTGCCGCCTCTTTACGAGGTTATTGACGCAGCGAAGCCTTAAAGGCTAACTCAGCTCTCGCCTCCCACCATCAGGTTGACGGCCTGTTTCGGGACGAGACCTTCCTACCCCGAGTCTTCTTGTCTCAGTGGTGAATTTCTTCCAGGGATTTTGTTGCCACGACCTTGCCGCGGCGTGCCGCTTGGTAGCGATGATATCTTTTGATTGGCTCTAGTCTTTGCCGAACTCAAAGACCGCCAACTGCGGGTCGTGATCGCTGCACCCACGGTTCTTGAATGCCGGATGCGGCGCAAAATCACTGTTTATATGAAGCGCGATGACCTGGACAAGTCGTTTGATCAGTGCATGCGAAACGAACAAATGGTCGATCGTCTCGGCCTGGCCCCTATAGACGTATGAGTATGCCGATGTCGGGTGATTCTCCACTTGAGCGTCATAAAGATTAACGAGATCGGCATCGTATAGCGCACCAAGCTGGTCCGCCGGC
>JAPKCZ010000415.1 GCA_028822745.1 Kiritimatiellia bacterium
TGGAGGCAAACTCCCGCATGTCCGACCATGAGGTCAGGAGCATGGTCGATTCGTTCGTTGCGAAGGGCGCGCAGTCACTTCAGAAGGACGTCGGTAACGCGAAGATGGAACTCGCCAATGCCAAGCGCAATGCACAGGCGCCGTATGCACCTGAGTTCCGAGCGCTGGGCGGGTTACGCGCCTATTTCAGCAAGCACTACAACGTGGATCTGCCGAGGTATACCCGTAGCCTCAGTGGCAAGACGGAATCCTCCGCCAAGACACTCGCCTCGACCGACAAGGGCAACGATGTCGCGCAACGCTTGGAAGTCTGGTCGGCGGGCCAGATGTGGCGCACGCAAGTCGATTGGGATTGGCGGATAACAGAAGAGGTGAATGGGAGTATCAAGAATCTTCCGCTGTTACAGAAGTGGCTTGAGCGGATTCGCGGCCCGGTTCTGACGAAACTGCCCGTTGGAACAAATCCGAAGCAGTAGACTAGTCTGGCTTATTCACGAACTCGCCCATGGACGTTATGTCACACAAACAAGCAAAGCCTTATGGAGACAACCACGGATGGCACGGATGGCACAGATGGCACTGATATTCCCCGGCGAAGCCGACGCTATCCGTGCTATCAGTGTGATCCGTGGTTGGGTTCATTGCGCTTCGGCCTCTTCGCGCCAATGAGATGAATAGATCAAGTTAGGAACAAATCATGAAAAAGACACATTACCTGCTCACAGCAACCATGCTGTTGACCACGACGGCGTTTGCGTTGGATCCTGTTACCAGGCCGTTGCGCACGAACGTCGAGAAGCTCCCGCCCGCGGAATCCATCAAGGTTCCCGCCAACCAAGTCAACGCGATGAAGACGCTCGCCGCCAGCGAGTGGACCGTGCCCGGGCTGGACTTGAAGATGGTCAAGCTGCCCGCCGGCACGTTCACGATGGGCAGCCCGAAGAACGAAGACTCCCGCAAGGACGACGAAACCCAACACAACGTCACGATCAGCAAACCGTTCTACATGGGGGTCTACGAAGTCAGGCAGGAAGCGTATTACAGGCTGCTCAAGGCCGACTTCAACTTCGAGCGCTGGCGACATTGGCGTGGATCGCTGGCCGACGGTATGGCACTGGAGTTCCGCAACAAGATTGTGGTAGGGAGCTCCGAGGGATATGAACTGCTACTCGACAACCCGATGGAGTGCCTCAGCTTCACCGATGCGGTCACGTTCTGCAAGGCCATCAACGAACGTGAGACCAAAGCAGGGCGCCTGCCCTCAGGCTACGAATATCGCCTGCCGACCGAAGCTGAATGGGAATACGCCTGCCGGGCCGGGACCAAGGGCATGTTTGCGCTCGGTGATGAGAAGCAGATCATCAAGGACGGTGAACTCCTGAAGACAGCGCAGAGCGCCAATCGCGAACTACGTTCGTTCGCCGGATGTCGCGACGTCTCCCCCGTGGGCCAGGATCGCAAACCCAACGCCTGGGGCTTGTACGACATGCACGGCAACGTCGCCGAGTGGGTGTTGGACTCCTACGCGCCGTACCCGTCAGCCAGCGCGACAGATCCGCTGGTCATCAACGACACCCCCGAGAAGCTCATTCGCGGCGGCAGCGCCTACGCAGGCTATGCCTTCATGCGCAGCGCCGCGCGCTATCATCTGCCCTTCGACATCGACTACTACCCCTTCACCGGCATGCGCCTGGCGCTCGCGCCGAAAGTCGCGGTCAACGACTCCATCTCGTCAGTCAGGCAGTGATCTTTCCGCGCGTTCAGCAGAGCTTGCCCGCCGTAGGCGTTTTTGACCCCGTGACCCCGAGGGGCCATAGGGGTCAGGGCTGAATGCTGCTACTTTAAGGGGTTCCAGCTTGGTGCGGCCACGTTTTTAATGTGCAATACTCAACAGCCGGCGGCGTCGGGGCGAACGGCGTAAAACTAACATTCGGGCTGGCCCAGATGTTCGTAGCCCCGTTCGTCGCGGCCATCGTATAGTAGTAGGTTACATTAGGGATGAGCGACGAGACCGAACCGGTGACGGACTGGTCAGTGACGTTGTTGTAGGTCCCGATCTCCATGCTCTGCGCATCACCGTCTGCCACGTCTGCCAGCCAGGCGGCTTCATCAGCATTATTGTTCGTACTCCAGTAGACGTCTACCGTGACTTCCCCGTCCGGGAAACTGAGAAGGCCGACAAGGTCCGCGGAGTTCGACGTCACGCCTGAAGCGCCGGTATTGACGATGGGCGTGGGTAGTTTGTCAATGTTCAGATCTGCGAAGTCCATGAACCTCTGCCAGTCATATGACGTCATGTCATGATCCCCAGTGCGAATATGATAACCGATGGAACCGGTCTGTATCGGTGTATCGAGGGCAGGCCAGATAGCGGTTCCCAGGCCTTGCAGGCCGAACAGTTCGTACACAGGTCCCGCATGGACACCGGAGAGGAATTCCCCTTCCGGGTCTGCGTTGCTATCCGTCTGGGCACTGGCAATGTAGACTAGTCGTGGCGCCATTAACGCAATGAGCTCGTGCTGGTCAAAGGGCAGGTTGTCTTCGTTGTCGTTGTACTGTTTGTAGTTCTCGTTGAACCAGTAGGGAAACAGTACATCTGCTGCGGCTAATGTTCGCCCTACTCTACGCCTTGAAAGGGCAGCCCCGTTACAGCCAGAGTCATTGCTGATGGTCAGGGCGAAACGTTCATCTTCTGCCCCACACCACAGGGAAGCCTTTCCCCCTCTTGAATGACCGACGACAGCAATGCGTGTATTATCTATATCAGCATCGGTTTCAAAATAGTCCATGGCCCGGCTACCACCCCAAGCCCATGCCGCAATCGTCCTCCATGCATTATCAGGAAGTGTTACCTCGTTGTTAAAAAGATTGATGGCAGGGTCTCTAAATGTGCCTTCTGTGTCCAGTGACAGATCATCGGTCCCAATGGTAGCGATGCCATACCCACGAGCAATTACTTCTTCAGCAGGCCAGAAATCTTCTATGGTATTCCTGTCTGGGTCTGTATTGCTTAGTTCCCTGTGGTTCAACAGCAGAAAAAGAGGAACGGGTTTAGAAACGCTATCAGGTAAAAAGAGCAGCAGCCTTATTGTCAGGTTACCGTGT
>JAPKCZ010000416.1 GCA_028822745.1 Kiritimatiellia bacterium
CACTGTTCTTCGTTCTGGGTTCTGGGTTCCTCCTTCGCAAAGCCTACGGCGGACAAGGCTGGGTTCTGCTCAGAGGAAAATCAGGCGGTAGCCGATGCCGAAGACGGCGATGTCGACGATGGCGTGGCTGATGTAGCCGGGCCAAATGGAGCGGTAGCGCACGTAACAGGCAGACCAGATGGCGCCGCCAACAAAGATGCCTAGGGCCGAGAACGCCACACCCGTCCAGCTCATGAAGAGTTGCATGGCGACGATGTGGTGAATGGTGAAGCCCAAGGCACTGACCAGAATGGCGATGATCGGGCGACGCGAGAGCTGCTCACATTGGCGCACGACAAACCAGCGCCAGACATACTCCTCCAACAGAGAATTGATGGTGACCCAGTAGGCCGCGCCAATGAGATACGCCAGAACGGTGTCGAGCCCGACAGCCTGCATACGCGCCTGAATCATGGCCGGATCAATCAAGCGATCACCGACGAGAGCGTACACGCCGAAAATAAAAGCGCTGATGGCCACACCCAGAGCCGCACCAACCAGCGCCCCACCCTGCCGCATGGGCGACGCGCTGCGGCGTTCGCGATCGAGCCAGAGAAAACAGACCAGCGGAAAGGCCAGAAGCCAGATCTTCATCGCAAAGAAGATGGCTTTACCGAACGCCGTGTCGGGCCACCAAATCATGCCAGCACAAACCCCCAGCGACGGCGCCGGGACAAGTAACAGCAATCGCCATAATGCTTTTCGAGATGTTGTGTTCACCAATAAAACCCTTTCCTTGAAAATCAGACCGAAGCTTGGCAGATTCGGCCTTGCGAGGAAAGCTTAAGGCAAAAAGGAGCAGGTGACACCACGAAGGACGCGAAACCCACGAAGTAATTCAGCAAACCTCATGTTGTGGAGACCTACTCTGCTCAGCCACAGCGCAGCAAACGAACCCAAAGTAGGGCCTTTTCTCGAACGAGGCACGAGTGGGGAAATGGCCCAGCACCAGAGCAAGTACGACGCAGGCCGACCAGTACGATGCCAGAAGAAAGTTTAGATACGTTTGTACTGTTAAGGCGAGAAGGAGCGATTGACGCGCCTGCTGAAGTGACTATGGTATTGTCGTCGACACGGAAATTTTTTCTTCACCCAATTTAAAAGGACAACAATGACACCAGAAATTAGTATTCAACTGTATTCAGTGAGAGAACAAGCGGCCGCCGACTACGAAGGCACAATTCGGGCCATCGCCGCAATGGGCTACGCCAATGTCGAGCCCGCAGGATATCCGGGCAGTAGCATTGAAGCGGCAGCCGCGCTCTTCAAGGAACTTGGACTGAAGGCCCCGTCCTGTCATAGCGGGCTGCCCGTGGGCGAGAACAAGAACCAGATTATTGAGAACGCGCTGTTAATGGATCACAAATACATCATCACCGGATGTCCACCGAAATTCTCAGAGAACTTCAAAGACGCGGATGCCATCAAAGCCACCGCAGCGCTGTATTGCGAGGCGGCCGAAAACGCCGCAGCCCACGGGATGCAAGTGGGTTACCACAACCATGACTGGGATCTAGCGGATGTCGACGGCGAACCCGGCTATCGCCTCTTCCTCGCCAACACGCCGGACAGTGTACTCTGGGAAGCCGATCTGTTCTGGGTCGCACGCGCCGGGCACGATCCAAAAGCCTTCGTTGAAGAGATTGGCGTTCGCGGCAAAGTCCTTCACGCCAAGGACGGCGTTGTGGACGCGGACGGCGAATTCGAGGAAGCCGAAACCAAGGACGGGCAAATCATGGTTAGCACCAGCTCGCCCTTCCTGCCAGCAGGAACGGGACAGGTTGACCTGCTTGGCGCCTCCGAGGTCGCCGTGCACACAGAATACATGGTCGTTGAATTGGACAGCTATCTGGGCGACATGATGGAAGCCGTCCGAGAGAGCTATGATTACCTGTCAACCACAGGCATGGCACAGGGCCGACTCTAGAGAGCCCCAATCTGACTTAATCCTAATCCTAATCCTAATCTTAATCTTAATCTTAATCGATTCAGGGCAGGCTCAGAGGCTCAAGGCTCACAGGGCAGGCTGAAACAGCCGATTAAGATTAAGATTAGGATTAAGATTAAGATTAAGAGCGGGATGAACTCGTATCAGTTTCCGCCATATCCATGGGCGGCCGAACCGATACGATGCAAACGCTGAATGAGCGCGGGAAGGAGTTGTTTTTTTCGACTCACGACGCCATCGAGTTCGTAGACGTTATCCTCCACCTCTGGGAAATCGATGGCCCCGATCAACGCGTCTTCACCTGCGACCATTAGATAACTCTTATGGACGGTGATGTCGGTGATCATGAGGCAGGCAAAGTGAAGGTCGCCGGCTTCGGCGTACGCGTCGAGGGCCGACTGCAGCTCCTCGCGGCGACGCCAGAAATGCTGCAAACCCAACTCTTCGACCTGGGCAATCGACAATCGATAGGGCCCTTCCGTGTAGCGCTTGCAGTCCCCATTTAAAATCTGATCAGGCGTACTGCTTGTCAGCGCGGAACCGGCGGCAAAAAATGCCTCCGTGAATTCGGCCAGATCGCCGTCGACGTGATCGGCCAGCCAAGCAAGGCACTGGCGGTCAACATCCGTCGTTGTGGGTGAACTCAAATTGATCGTATCTGAGATGATGCCGGCAGCCAGACAAAGGGCAATGCCCGGCGCTGGCTCCAGTTCGCGCGCCTGGAACAGGCGCACAACCAACGTGCTGGTCGAGCCCACGATTTTATTTATGAACCGTATCGGCTCGCGGGTGATCAATCCACCACCGACGCGGTGGTGATCAAGCACTTCCAGAATATCGGCTTCGTCAGCGCCATCAACGGCCTGGTTCAGTTCATTATGGTCGACCATAATCAATTGCGTACGGATCGGGTCGAGCAAATCTGCGCGTGAAAAAACGCCCACCAGGCGACCATCGTCGTCAATCACAGGAAAGGCCGTCTGGCTGACCCCCTGAACTTGCTTGCGAATCTGTTTGGCGCGTGCGCCGGGATGGAACTTCAGGAACTTGGGTTGAATCGCATTGTGAATCAGCTTCGCCCCCTTGATGAGCATAACCGTCATGGCCGTGTCATGTGG
>JAPKCZ010000417.1 GCA_028822745.1 Kiritimatiellia bacterium
CGAAAACAATATAC
Source organism: Kiritimatiellia bacterium (assembly GCA_028822745.1). Lineage (GTDB taxonomy): Bacteria > Verrucomicrobiota > Kiritimatiellia > UBA8416 > JAIOPI01 > JAPKCZ01. The sequence continues at coordinate 15 of JAPKCZ010000417.1, forward strand.
CCGACCAGAAACGTATCTTCACTCTTGATGACCTGAGGTCCACGCACGTAGCGGATTTCGGCCAGTTCTGTAATGGGAATCTGCGTGCCGCCGGCGCCGGACACAAAGATTCTCTCCATCGCCTCGATACTGTCACGCAATTCCCTTTTGTATCTAACCCGCACAGGAAAGCGTTCCCGCCCTTCAACCGTGGTCGTGGTTGTGCGTCCGCCAATGGCGACTTCAACGACGTCCTGAAACATGCGCATCGGAACGCCATAACGGGCCAGCGCATTGCGGTCGGGCACGATCTCCAAATAGGGTTTGCCAACGATTCGGTCGGCGACGACGGCCGCAGGCCGTACACTGGGCACCTCTTTCAAGAAACGTTCAATTTGCAGGCCGACCTGTTCGATCGTCTTCAAATCCGGCCCCTTTACCTTTACGCCCATGGGCGCACGCATCCCGCTCGCCAGCATGACGATCCGCGCAGCAATGGGTTGCAGTTTTGGAGCCGACGTGCTGCCGGGCAACCGTGCGGCCTTGACGATTTCATCCCATATATCGTCCGGGTTGCGTATGTGATCGCGCCATTGGCGATACGGGCGGCCACCGCGATCGGGTATCAGCTCACCACCTGCGTCGCGTTCAAATTCACGGCGCTTGCGGTCATAGCGAAAATTCACACGATGACCCTCGCGATCCGTGATGTACTCGGGCTTGTAATTAATGACGGTTTCGACCATTGAGATAGGCGCAGGATCGAGCGGTGTCTCTGCCCGCCCAATCTTGCCGACGACGTTATCGATTTCAGGAATGGCTTCAAACGCCATATCTTGTTTGGACAGCATATCTATAGCCTCCCCCATGGAGGCATGCGTCATGGTCGTGGGCATGAACAGATACGTGCCTTCATCCAGCGCCGGCATGAATTCCTTTCCCAGACCCGGAAACTTGTGGGCCAGTACCTGAACCGGAGTCGTCTTTTTCAGAGGCTCCGGCAGCCAACCCAAGGTGGTGTCAAACCCGAGCCATATCGTCACACCCAACACGACGAGGAGGCACGGCAAGGCCAGAAAAAGCGCCTTGTGGAAAAGGAAAAAGCGCAGCAACGCGGGGTAAACATATTCAAACAATCGAAACAGGAACAACAGGCCGCCGATCACGATAGCAACGAAGGCGAAATTGCCCCAAAAGCCTCGTTCTGCTCCCAAGGGCTCCCAAGCCCGGCTCAGCAATAGGCTGACAAGCAAGGCCGCAAGCGCCGTGGCTATGACGGGGCTCCGTTTTGTGAAGCGCGGCGGTATTCGCTTTTCGATGAGATGATACAGCCCGAACACCATGATCACGGCTCCGGCGATCCAAGAGAGTTTCACGCCCACAATCGCCCCCATAACAACCAGCAGAACATGCATTCCGGCGCGCAGCTTTTTTCCGGAAATGCGGCCGCAGAACAACACATGCGCCAATGGGGGTAGCAGCGTGAGCGCAATCACAATAGAAGCTACGAGCGCCAAGGTTTTCGTGTATGCCAGCGGCTTGAAGAGCTTACCTTCCGCCCCGATCATGGTGAAGACCGGCAGGAAACTGACAACGGTTGTCATCACAGCCGTCAGCACAGCCCCGCCGACTTCACTAACCGCACGATGTACGATCTCAAGCCCGCGGGCATAGGACAGTCGGGCCTGACCTGCCAGTTTTCGCGTCTCCTCCTCAAGATGCCGCAAGATGTTCTCACAAACCACAATGCCCATATCGACAATGGTCCCAATGGCAATCGCAATTCCAGACAAGGCGACAATATTGGCCTGCACGCCGAAAAGCTTCATGCCGATAAAGCAAAGGAGGACGGACAAAGGCAGCATCAAGCTGATCAGCATGCTGCTACGCAGGTGCACGACCATGACGAGCACCACAATGATCGTGACCAGTATTTCCAGCGAAATGGCCTCATTCAGCGTGCCCAGGGTTTCGTAGATCAAACCGGTACGGTCATAGAACGGAACCACGGTAACCTTGCTGGTCGTCATCCAGGGAGGCCAGTTCTCGCGTGGCACAGATCGCGACCATGCCAACCACCCATCGTGGTTCAATTCGGGTCCATTGAACGCGGAGAAACCTGAATCCTTGGCAAAGGATTCGAGCTGGTCCTGGGTGACGTTGTCGTCGTCTACGAGGATTTTCGTCGGCAACGCATCTGTGGTTTCCGCAATTTTCTCTTTTACATTGTTTATGGCGGCAAGCGGATTATCGCCATATCGGGCGACGACAACACCACCCACAACCTGGGATCCTCCCTTGTCAAGTGCACCACGACGGGTTTCGGGACCGAGCGAGACTGTTGCGACATGCTTTACAAGAATAGGGATGTTGTCGTTTTTGACAGCCACGACACTATTCTCGATGTCCGACACGTTTTTAATGAACCCAACGCCGCGAATGAAGTACTCGACGTTATTCAATTCAAGCGTCTTGGCGCCAACGTCGATATTGGCAGATTTGACGGCATGCGAAATCTGTTCAAGCGTCACACCGTGGGCTCGCATCGCGTCAGGATCGACATCAACTTGATATTCCTGAACATAACCACCGATAGACGCCACCTCCGCAACACCATCCGCAGACAGGAGCCAATAGCGGACGTACCAGTCCTGCACGGTTCGAAGTTCAGCGAGGTCCCAGCCGCCGGCGGGTTTGCCATCTGGATCCCGCCCTTCCAATGTGTACCAGTAAATCTGCCCCAGAGCCGTAGCATCTGGGCCCAAGACGGGTTGCACCCCATCCGGCAGCGTGCCCGCCGCGAGACTGTTCAGTTTTTCCAGGACCCTTGTCCGCGACCAGTAGAACTCCACATCGTCCTTGAAAATGATGTAGATCGATGAAAAACCGAACATCGAATAACTGCGAATGGTTTTTACACCCGGTACGCCCAGCAAGGACACCGTCAGAGGGTAACTGATCTGATCCTCCACATCCTGTGGTGATCGTCCCATCCACTTTGTGAAAACAATCTGTTGGTTTTCGCCGATGTCCGGGATTGCGTCCACCGGCACGGGATAGCGCGTGATGCCCCCGGCCTCCCACTCAAACGGTGCAACCAGCCAGCCAC
>JAPKCZ010000418.1 GCA_028822745.1 Kiritimatiellia bacterium
GAGCAAACAGAGGAATACAGACTTGGTGAAAAGTCATTTGCGAGAACTAAGACCAAAAACGTGGGGTCACCCGTTGGGTGCAGATGCCTTTGTTTCCAGTTGTTGCCCTGAAGGCCTTTTTTCTCTACTCTGCTTCCTCCTGTTCCATTCTTAAATACCCTTTTTGGGTCAACGCGCGAGTGCTGCGCTGAAGCGTGTTCGAACCGCTTCGGGTGAATAACGTTCCACCACAAATGCACGACCTTGCTTTGCCAGCGCTTCCCCGATAGCGGGCTCGCTCTGCAGGCGCATGAGGCATTCTTCGAAGTCGGCGTAGCTGCGGAACCAGAGTCCGCCCTTGGACTGACGACATTGATCGACGAGCACGGGGCTGCCGCTGTGGACGAGTGCGGGTGTGCTTGCCAGCCAGGCCTCGAGCAGAACGATGCCAAGGCTTTCAAGCTGAGATGGATGAATAAAGGCCAGCGCACCGGCCATCGCTTCGTGTTTTTCGGATTCACTAACGAAACCAACATCGAGAATGTGTGGCGCCAAGTCTTCGGGCGGGTGGAATTCGCCGCTGCCGGTCAGAACAAGTTTGAGATCCTGCGCGGTGCGGCTACGATACGCGTTGAGGTAGTCGAGCAGCAATGGGGTGCCCTTCAGTTCTTCGCGCCGCCCACAGTAAATCACATATGGGTCCTTCAGACCGTGTCGCTCCGCAAAAGCATTTGGATCTGCGGTGAATGGCTCAATCCCCATGCCGACCACAGGCATCGCCATGCTGTGTTGGCCGTACAGCTGCGTGGCGAGGCGCTGTTCCTGGTGGGTGTTAAAGATGATGGTGCGTGAATCGGTGAACATGGGTTTCAGTATGTCCTGGTAAGCAAATGCTTCATCATGTAGGCACGGCACGAGTACGGTGCGAGTCGGGTCAAGTGCGGCCACACGCTGTGCGAGCCCGAAGAGGTATGGACCTGTGATCACGCGATGGTAGTCGTTGGCCTTCAGGTGCTCGTAAAGTGCCGAACTGTTAACGCTGTTGGCCATCCAACGCTCCTGGTCCTCGGGGGAGAGCGTTTTGCCTTTGTTGATGCTTTCTTGGAGCTGCAGAAAGAGGCCGGCGTCGCGGTCGTCGACGGGGAAGTTGTGCACATTGATGCCGTCAATCTCTCGCTTGCCGGGCGGGATTTCATTGGCCCATGTGAAATGGTTGCTGGCGCAGGTCGCGAGAAAGTCGACGCTATATCCAAGCTGGCGTGCGTCCATGGCCAACGATTTTAGAAGGGTCTCGGCGCCGCCGATTGTGTTGCCGTCGGCAAAACGTGGACTTACGAATGCAATGCGTTGCGACTCGCTCATGAGGCGTTACGTGGCGCGTCGACCTGTTGCGCCTTCTCAAGGGTGGCGATGCGTGCTTCCAGGCGTTTGACGGTCTCTCGGTGTCGGTCGTCGGCAGCCTCGATGGCACCCAATAGCAAACCATTAACCTGATTCTGTTGGGACCACATTCGGTAGGTGTAAAACTTGAGCAACGACCAAATTGTTTTTTTCAGTTTAACGAGGCCTTTGCCGGCAATGCCGCCACGTCGTTCGACGATGTTGAAATCGTTGATGTCGACATAGACCGCGTCACGCAGAGAGTCGAGGTAGAGCTGAAGAAAGGAATCGTCGTCTTTCAGGTTGGCCAGATTTGAACGCTCAGCCTGCGCGATGCGCGGATCGCTGTACACGCCATCGTTGCGTTTCTGTTCCACGGTGCGTCGAATGTCCGCGACCAGCGCGTCAACATCGACACTGTCTGCGCCAACGTCGAATAGAGGTTTTTCGGTGTCCGTCATGGTCAGCCTATTTAGGTGCATTTGTCTTACGGGGGGACGTTATTACGCGACGCACGCCAAACCAAGGAGAAAGTCACGGCAGAGGCCGATCCAATTGAAGAGTGGACGACCCTGATAGGGATAGGGCAAAGTGTCTGGCATGCATATTCTCGTCACAGCTGGCCCCACGCGTGAGGCTCTGGACCCTGTTCGGTTCCTGTCCAATCGATCTAGCGGCAAAATGGGATTCGCCATTGCTGCTGCGGCAGTGGGGCGCGGACACACGGTGACGCTCGTTTCTGGCCCTGTTGCGCTGACGCCTCCCGATGGCGTGTCCTATGTGCCGGTTGAGTCGGCGCAGGATATGTTCGTCGCAGTGAAAGCACAGGTGCCCGATTGTGATGTTCTGATTATGGCGGCCGCGGTGGCTGACTGGCGGCCTACCCAGGTCAGTGAGCAGAAGCTCAAAAAGAGCAGCATGGATGGGATGCTAAGCCTTGAGCGAACGCCCGATATTCTCGCGTCCGTGCAAGCGCTGAAAGGATCGCGCGTCTATGTGGGCTTCGCGGCTGAAACACAATCCGTTGAGGCGGAGGCGCGGCGCAAGCTTAACGATAAAGGGTTGGATCTGATTGTTGCGAACGACGTGTCCCGCGATGACGCCGGTTTCGGCGTGGATACCAATGTGGCGACGTTGATTGCGCGTAACGGCGAGGCGGAGTCCTTGCCGCTAATGTCGAAAGCGGATCTTGCCGAGGCGATTCTTGATCGGATCGAGGCCCTGCGGCGTTCCTAGCCGCCGCTACTGATCCAAGCGTGCACTGTCTGTATCGTGTCCTGGGCAATCTCGTTGAACCTGACGCAATAATCCTGTCCCAATCCGACCAGAAATCCGCCGACGACAGCGCGCATCATGAAGGCGTCCGTCACCATGAACAGCCAATAGAATCCGTAGAACGGAATAAGCGTGGAGAGGATGCCTTGGAAGACGGAGTCTTTGTAGGATGCTAGAACAACCATGACATAGATGATCATGACGACCCATATGCCATAATCTCTTATCATTAGCATGTGCTGTGGGGAGAGTACGTCACCGTAGCGTAAAAAGCCGGTTATTCCACCGATCACGAAGAATACGACCCAACTTGCAACGAGGTTTTGCATAGCGTCTGTTTATCCTTTTCTGTGGGTTCGCAGAGTCGACTAAAATGCGTCGAGCTCTTTGAGATCCTCTTCGCGCTTGGAATTGATCGCGTCCAGTTTGGCTTCGGCTTTTTTGCCGGTTTCAATGGCTG
>JAPKCZ010000020.1 GCA_028822745.1 Kiritimatiellia bacterium
GTCCTTCTTGCTTTTTCGTTTTGTCGTTCGTTTTTCTGTGCGTTTTTTGTGTGTTTTTCGGCTCCGCTTTCTCGTGTTTCCCTCTTTTTCCTTTTTTTGTTTCGTTTTGTGTCCTTGTTTGATCAAGTGCCGAGTAAACTTGGGTTGACTCGATCGCTCTGCTCCTCTGTGTTGAATGCGTCACTGTCTGGAATTACATTGGGGGCCCTTGGGTATAACCCCTACGAGCGTGTGAGCGATAGTAGCGGAGATTTTTCGTTCACCTTGCCGAAAGGAATGACCTTCGAGAACCAGCCGCTGCATCTGGTTGCACTTGATGAACAGCGGCGGGAATTCGCCGTGACAGATGTTCAAGGCGCACTTCAAGTCGGGTTTCGGGGCGTTCACTCCAATGTGGGTGGAGGCTATAATAATGATTTTCTTGCATACATTTCGCGCCGCTTTGTTTATGACAAGGCGAAAAAAGCGGGGCTAGAGTTTTTTGACGAAAAATGGGCGGCTTCTGATCCGCTGTGGGAAGCACTGTATGACTATCATAGCAGCGGGATGGCCGGTGACCGTCTGAGCATCTCCCCGACAGACAATAGTGCCGTTCATTGGGATGATAAGGAGAAAAGGCGTCTTCCAAAAGACATGTTGCTTCATCAAAGCGTAAACTGGTTCGATAGTGCACCTAAAAACTCAATAAAAGGATATGGATATTTGCCATGAATGTTTCGCATGCTTCAATACTTGCTATCGCTCTAACCTCAGTCCTGTTGAACGGATGTAGAACAAACGAACATGGTTCGCGCATCGTCATGGCAGAGGGATCACTCAGCGTGAAGAACATGTCAATCGTTGATATATTTCCCGTCGTTATGACGAAGCGAAAAGAGGATTTCGGCGGAGTTTCGGGCGGGGACTTCAAGGTGATCGGTTTCGCGTCCGTTGATGTCCGAAACATTGCAAAAGTCACGTGGGCGGAGCCGAAGTGGAATGCGCCACAGAAGACGGCCGTCTTTCACTTGGCCATCTCCCCAGAGGTCGCCCGCGACACCAGACATCTTGAGTTTTGCTACAATGGCAATGGGGAATGGGTGCTCAATCTCTATAGCGCGTCGCCACCGCAACCCAAAGACCTGCTCAAGTCCATAACCGGCAGTCCATGAGCGGTAGGGGTCATCCATGTGAGTTTCGTGCATTTGACACGGTAAGTGTCAGCGGTCGACATTGCATATCTCGCTCCGAGGCGGAAGAGTATACAGTTGTTAACCTTTACCTACATGGGTGACGGGCAATGGGACGTTTTAGCGGAAGACAAATTCAATTAGAAGCGCCACGGCGCATGGGGGGAATGGATATGAAGCAGCTTGCTTGTGTAATCGCGTCCGTCGTCGTTTTTGGGGTGGGATGTGCGACCACCTCTGAAACTCCAGAACGTGGAATTCTTGGTGTGTGGGAGCTGTCAAAAGCGTTAAATCTGAACCCGCGAGATGCAGGTTTTGTGCAGAACATTAAGCTGGTTTTTCAGCCCGAAGGAAAAATGTACAAAATGGGGCCCAAGCAGAACGAATTTGCGGAACGCAAACGATATGGTTATGAAATCAAGGGGGACACTCTCGTGCGCTCTCGACAAGACGGCCGAAGTACTGAGGCGCCATTCTCCCTTAGCGGAGACGCGCTCGTTATCACGGAAAGCGATGGATCCATCATTCACTTCAAGCGGCGTTCATCAGATTACACAACGATCCCAGTGTGGGACCCCGTCCAAGTTCCGTTCACGGTTAAGAGGCAATAGCCTCCCGTGCTTTGCCGTGAATAGGGGAACCCCGACACCGCGTGGCCACGTTCATGTCACAACTGTTGCGCTAGCCGCTGGCGCGCGGGATCAAGAGCGGGCCCGGGATTGGTACGCGTTAAGCTTGGCTTTACAGAAACCCAGAGCGCGCTCCGCGCAGCAGACTCGAGGATCTCCAAGGCTTAACGCTTACGATTTTCGCCTCGAAGGCTGAGGTTGTCGCGGTAAGTTAATCTCCGCCAAACAGTTGCCGTGTCTCACACGCAGCGGGTGGTAAATCCTCGCCTTGGGATCGGGTCTTTGCATTCCAGCGTTGCGCGGGTAGGATGGCGCATATGGAAAAAATCGCCACAGTTGCCGTTGATATCGCCGTTGATCGAACATTCGATTACGCCGTTCCGAGTGACTTGCATGATGTGGTGGCTATCGGCTCTCGGGTGAAAGTACAATTCGGCCGACAGCAGCTGCTCGGCTATGTCGTGGGGATGCCCGCAACGTCCTCGTTCGACTCCCTGAAGCCAATTCTTGGCGTGACGGATCCGCTACCGCTCATTGATGGGATGATGCTCAAGCTCGTTGAGTGGATGGCGTCCTATTATTGCTCACCTGTGGAGATGGCGCTACGCACGGTGCTGCCCGGGGCTGTGCGAAAAGCCGGCGCGCAGTTCAAAGAGAAGCTTTTTGTGACGCCCGTTGATGTCGACATCCCGGATGGGCTGCCCGTTAAACAGTCCGCTGTACTGGATTACGTGCGACGCGAAGAGGGCGCTTACTTGGTTGATGTCGCCAAGGCCCTGGATGTCACCGCAGCGCCCGTGCGCGGCCTTGAAAAAAAGGGCTTGGTTGTGATCGAGCCGAAAAAGGAAGAACGCCGGCCGACAGGGGCGCGGAATTTGCTGCCCACACAGCCGTTGACGCTGAGCGATGAGCAGCAAGTCGCCTTGAGCATGGTTTGCGATACGATGCATTCGCCGAAAGCGAAGGTGGGCTCCTCTAAAACCATTCTCCTCTATGGTGTGACCGGGAGCGGCAAAACAGAAGTCTATCTGCAAGCCATCGCGGACGTGTTGTCGCGTGGTGGCGGCGCCATTGTCATGGTGCCGGAAATTTCGCTGACGCCACAGACGACCGATCGTTTCATCAGCCGTTTCGGCGATGTTGTCTCTATTCTGCACAGCGCCTTGTCGGAGGGGGAGCGTCACGACGAGTGGCATCGTATCCGTTCGGGCGAAGCGCGCATCGTCGTGGGTGTCCGCTCGGCGGTGTTTGCGCCGGTGAAAAACCTGCAACTCATCGTCGTTGATGAAGAGCACGAGCCGAGTTACAAGCAAGACGAAACACCACGCTATCACGCACGCGATGTCGCTGTGATGCGAGGCGTCCTTCTGGGCGCTACGGTCGTTCTGGGGTCTGCGACGCCGTCAATGGAGTCCTGGGTGAACGTGCAAAAGGGCAAGTATACCATGGCGCGCTTGACGATCCGTGCGGACGGCAAACGCATGCCCGCCGTTCAGATTATCGACATGCGGATCGAAGCCCAGCGGCGGCAGCAGGTGGGTGTTTTTTCGCGCGCTTTGATGGAGGGCATTCAGGAACGCCTCAATTCCGCCGAGCAGGTGATCCTCTTTTTGAACCGGCGTGGCTATTCAACATCGCTCGTCTGTTCAAAGTGCGGGTTTACCTCCAAGTGTGATTTCTGCAGCGTTGCGCATACGTACCACCGCACGGATGAGCGCTTGCGCTGTCATATCTGCGGCGCGAGCGCGGGCGTCCCAAATGCCTGTCCCGAGTGCAAAGATCCGGCATTCAAGTTTTCGGGTATCGGCACGCAGCGCCTGGAGATTGCGATCAAAAAATGTTTCCCGAAAGCGAACGTGGCACGCATGGATGCTGACGCGGCGTCGCGCAAGGGCAGTTATGAAACCGTTTTCTCCGCGTTCCGGTCTGGAAAGATTGATATCATGATCGGCACCCAAATGATCGCCAAGGGCTTGCATTTCCCCAAAGTGACGCTTGTGGGTGTGATCGCTGCAGATCTGAGTTTGCATATGCCGGATTTCCGTGCTGGCGAGCGAACTTTTCAACTTATTACCCAGGTGGCCGGTCGATCCGGGCGAGGACACACGCCGGGTGAGGTCATTGTGCAGACCTATACGCCCTTCAACGTGGCCATTCAGGCGGCACGGCGTGTTGACGTGGAAGGATTTTTCGATCAGGAAGCCGAATTTCGCCGAGAACTACGCTATCCACCGTATGGGCATATGGTGTTGATTCTCTTTCGTGGGGCGTCCTTGGCGAAAGTCGAATATTTCGCCAAAGCCTTGGTGACGGCCTATCAAACGCACGCCGACGCCTCGGTCAACATCAGTGAACCTTGTCCGGCTCCGCTTGAGCGTGCCAAAGGAAAATACCGTTTTCATGTCATTTTGCGCGGCACCCACACGGCGCAATTGACGAATCCCTTGCGTGCCGCGTTAAAAACCGTCCGATTTCCGCGAGAGGTCAGTTATGCCATCGACGTTGACCCTGTCGGGATGATGTAGGGGTATCACGAGCATCCTACAGGGCCGAACATGGCATCAAGATACCGCATTACTTAATGTTTCAGCAGCCATGTGCCAGAGCGGCATTGCAGACATCCCAGCTCCTGGAGACGAAGATTAACCACAGCGTTCTCAGAGGACGCAGAGCAGAGGTCACGAGAATCCGTCGATTTCTTTCCTCCTCTGCGTCCTCTGAGAACGCCGTGCTTAATCTTACCTTAGGCCTATGGGGTGCTCGTGTGGGTGGATAGCTTTCCGGCGCGGAGCCATTCTTTTGCTTTTCCAGAAGGCGTGAGATTGGTACGGTGCCAGTTTCAATCTGGCCCGTCTCTATAAGGTGGGCAGACACACGAGACCGAGCCATGAGCAACTTCTACGTCACAACGCCAATTTACTACGTCAACGACAAGCCCCATATCGGGCATGCGTACACAACCATTCTCGCGGATGTGCTGGCGCGCTATCACCGCCTGGCCGGTGATGAGACGATGTTCCTCACGGGCACGGACGAGCACGGGCAGAAAGTTCAGCAAGCTGCCGAGGCTGGGGGGATTTCGCCCCAGGAGCACGCGGATCACACCGTCGTTCGCTTTCAGGAACTCTGGGAGCGGCTAGAGGTCACGCATGATGATTTCATCCGCACGACAGAAGAACGTCACCGCACGATCGTTCAGAAAATTTTACAGGACCTCTACGACCGCGACGAAATTTATGCGGCGGATTATGACGGTTGGTATGACGTCACCAGCGAAACGTTCGTCACGGAAAAAGACTTTGACCCAGAGCGGGCGAGCGGTAGCAAACCAAGCATTATTCGCATCCAGGAACGAAACTCTTTTTTCAGGATGAGCAAATACAAGGACTGGCTCGTCGACTACATCGAAACAAACCCCGGGTTCATTCAGCCAGACTTCCGACGCAACGAGACGCTTGGGTTCCTTAAGAAGGATCTGACCGATCTGTGTATTTCGCGCCCGAAGAATCGTCTCAGCTGGGGCATTGAGCTCCCGTTTGACGATCAATTTGTCACCTACGTCTGGTTTGATGCATTGGTGAATTACATCAGCGCTGTCGGCTACCAGTCCGATGATGAGCGCTTTCAGAAGTGGTGGCCTGCAAGTTACCACCTGATTGGAAAAGATATTTTAACGACGCACACAGTGTATTGGCCAACTATGTTGAAGGCCATGGGTTTGCCTATGCCGGAGTCCATTTTCGCGCATGGTTGGTGGCTGATGGGCAAAGACAAGATGAGCAAATCGACGGGCAATGTTGTCGATCCAATGGTCTTGTCTGAAACCTATGGCGTGGACGCATTTCGCTATTACTTGATGGCAGAAATGTCGCTCGGTCAGGATGCCGCTTTCAGCGAAGCGTCTTTTATTCGGCGATACAACACAGACTTGGCCAATGACCTCGGCAATATGCTGTCGCGTGTGCTGAAGTTGATTTGCGCGAATTGTGACGGCCGTATCCCTGAGCCTGTTGCCCCAGGGGATGCTGAAGCTGGCCTGCGTGAAGCTTGTCTTGCCGCAGCCGAAGGCATGCTGGCATCGGTTCGCGACATGCGTCTCGACAAGGGACTCGCCGGTTTGGCAGGCATCGTTCGTGAAACGAATCGGTATTTGGAAGTGAAGCAGCCCTGGACCATGGCCAAGACGGGTGAAACGGAGGCGTTCAACACGGTGATGTATTACGCGGCAGAAGCTTTGCGCATCGTCAGTGGCATGCTGCATCCTGTCATGCCGGATAAAATGAGCGCGTTGCGTGTCGCGTTGGGTCTTGGTGACGAGGCGCCGGCCTATGAGTCGCTGGCGGAGTGGGGCGTGCTCGTGCCGGGGCAAGCCGTAGAAAAACCAGAAAGCCTATTTCCGCGCATTCAGGTGGAGAAGGCGACGGCATCCAAGCAATCGACCAAGGCAACATCGAAACAGGCCAAGCCCGCGCAAGCGGCTGAGGCTGCTCCCGAGGGTGTCGCTACGATTGCTTACACCGATTTCACGAAAGTTGAACTCAAGACCGCACGAATCGTCGAGGCCGAGAAAGTGGAGGGGGCGGATCGCCTGCTCTACCTGCGTGTCGATGTTGCAGGTGAATCACGTCAAATCGTCGCCGGCATCGCCGAGCACTATAAGCCTGAAGAATTGCCCGGTAAGACGGTCGTGATGGTCGCCAATCTGGCGCCCGCCAAAATTCGCGGCCTCAAATCAGAAGGCATGCTGCTTGCCGCCAGTGAGGGTGATCAGCTGCGTCTTGTTTCAATAGACGGTGACCTGCCTAGCGGCGCATCCGTACGCTAAATAGGCTTAAGCAACTCTGTAGTCTAAATGGTGGCGTCCTGATTTGGAGTTGTCACTTTCCGAGGTTGTTTAATCCCCATAGATACCACCTTCCAAAGCAGATTCGAGATCACTAGCATCTCATAGGACCGAACGCAGGACACAAAAGGGCGTGCTCTGCTAAAAGCGGCGTCCCTCCTTCGATCTCGCTGCGCTCGTAGCTACGGCGGGCAGGCTGCCGGGCTCGTTCCTCGCCCTCTGCCGCCGCACTCCAAATGCCTTTAGCACGATCTGGGGTCCCGGTAGTTCCTTAAGTTGACGCGAATGAGCTCCGCGGGAGGGTGGTGAATCTCCTTTTCAGGCTGAAATCACGATAAATGGGTCTCCTTCCTAATAATCGACTAGCGCTGTTTGGGTGCGATAATGGTCCAAACGGAACGACTTGGGCCGATCCATGCCGTTCGAAATCACGAAAACGACCAAAATGAGTCCAGAATTGGACGTTTTTGTCATTTCCCCCTCGAGTATTAACAAATTTTCATTTTTTTGGTTTTGAGGTGTTGACAGGTGGGGAGGTGTGGGGGATAGTGTCGACTCAGTACACAAGAATGGTTGAGAGTGCATGCAGGAAGCCCCTACAGATTTAGAGACCGAAGTCGCAGGTCTAGGAATGTTCGTCGGTGAATACCCGCGCAGCCTAGATGGTAAGAAACGCGTGACGATTCCTTCCGTCTGGCGGGCTATGATTGGCAATCCGCGCAGCCTGTATGTTCTTCCTGATTTCAATGAGACCTGCCTTAAGGTGCTGCCGGCACGGGAAATGGCATTGAAATTGGAGCGTTTGCGGCAAAGACCGATGGGTGACAAGGCCGCCAACGAAGCGCAGAGGCAACTTGGGCGCGTTTCTGACGTTCTGACTTGGGACGGCCAGGGGCGCATCCGCATCAGTGACCGTCTCCTTGAATTTGCGGGGATAGGTACGCAAGTGGTGCTGGTCGGGGCGTTGGGTTCTTTTGAAGTGTGGAGCCCAGAATCGCGACCCGTTGAAGAGGCCATTGATCCAGCGGGTCTGCAAGAGGCGCTACGGAATATTGGGATTTAGTTTATCTGACGCGGAACGCGCGTTGGGGTGAGGACAGGTAGAAGGATGAGCTATGCATCATTCGGTGATGTTGGACGAGGCGATCGAGTTGCTCGCCATACGCTCGGACGGGGTTTATGTCGACGGTACAGCTGGGGCTGGGGGGCATTCTCGGGCGATCCTGTCGCGTTTGGGCCCAACGGGTCGTGTCCTTTCCATCGACTGCGATCCATCGGCGCTGGCGCGATTGGCGGGCGAACCGGATATGGGTGTCGACGCGCGTTGCACGTTAGTGCAGGGCAACTTTGCCGATATTGAGATTTTGATGAAAACAGCAGGTGTACAAAAAATAAGTGGGGTGCTGATGGATCTCGGCATTTCCTCTACTCAGCTCGACGACCCTGAGCGTGGATTGAGTTTCAGCCATGACGGTCCGTTGGATATGCGTCTGGACCCAAATGGACCCACGACGGCAGCCGACATCGTGAATTCGGCTGATGCGAGAGAGTTGTGTCGGATATTTCGGGAATACGGCGAGGAGCGGCACGCCATGCGCGTGGCCCGAGCGATTGTTCGCGAACGTGACGTGGCGCCAATCGTCACAACAGCGCGACTGGCTGAGATTGTATCGCGTGTGGTTGGCCGAGCAGGAAAGAACCATCCGGCGACACGCGTATTCCAGGCACTGCGTATTGAAGTGAATAACGAATTGGGTTCTCTGGAAGACGGTTTGACGGGTGCGTTGAACATGCTTGAGGTGGGCGGGCGTCTTGTCGGGATTAGTTTCCATAGCCTCGAGGACAGCATATTGAAGCGTTTCATGCGACGCCATGAAGGCACCTGGGAGTCGCTGCATGCCGGCGGAGAGGCGTGGCGGGGCGAAACGCCGTGTGTGCGCCGTGTCACACGCAAACCGCGTGTTCCCACGGACGAAGAAGTACAACGAAATTCGAGATCACGATCAGCGAAATGTCGCGCGGCAGAGCGGGTGACAGATTTGACGGACAAGGAAATGGCCGGGGCGGCACGAAGGCATCATGGCGCGTAGTACTCGTAACAGAAAAAGAACGCAGCAGAAGGCCACATTGGGACCCATCGCGGCTCCGATCATTGTGATTGCCACCATGGTTGTTGTGATTATCGGTCTGAATTCGCGTTATCAAGCGTTAGGGGGCGAAGTTTCCCAACTGGAGCAAGAACGTCGGGAACTCCTGCAGGCATTGGGGCGCGCAGAATCGCGTTGGGCTCGCATGTTGTTTCCGCATCGGATCGAAGCCGCGCTCACGCGGCATCGGATCGACATGATCTGGCCAGATGACCGTCTGATTGTACGTCTGTCGGAAGATGAAGTTTTCGGCGCGGTTTTTGATCGGTCGTTGATGCGTGGTGAAGTTGCAAGTTTGAGTAGAGGGCGTTGATGTCATGAATGAACGAGGCATGCGATTACGGTTCATCTGTTGCGGTGGCGTTATGTTTCTTGCCCTGCTTTGTCTGTGCATGCGTCTGGTTCATTTGCACATTCTGACCGATGCACACGCCCGTGAAACCATCGTCGCGAACCGTACGTTTACGGCCAAACTGGACGTCGCGCGTGGAAAGATTTGCGACCGCAATGGGGATGCGAGCATCCTTGCGATGGACATCGTGGGGCGCGACATCTGTGCGGACCCATCGGCTCTGGTGAGTAACAGCCTTATCCAAGCGGTGGCCGCGTCACTGGCCAAGGATCTGGATCTCGATGCGGATCGGATCGAACGCAAGTTGAGTGTGCCAGGAAGCCGCTATGCCCGTATCGTAATGAAAGTTCATCCTGATTTGGCCGCCAAGGTCGAAGCACGTGAACTCAAGGGTGTCTTCTTTGAAAAATCCAATGTGCGGTACTATCCACATGGCGATTTCCTGTGTCACGTGTTGGGATTTGTAAACTATAACGGTGATGGAAGCGCTGGCGTTGAGCAGAAGATGGATGTCTTCCTGCGCGGTTGCCCCGGCATTCTCGAAAGCCGAAAAAATGCATTGCGTGAGGAATTATACACGCAGCGCGGACGCTATATCCCGTCGATGGAAGGCGCCAATATTTCGCTGACCATTGATCAGTTCGTGCAATGTCGCGTGGAAGACGTGCTCGATGAGGTTGTTGCGGAGCACAACGCAAAAGGGGCTTGGGCCATCGTTCAGCGTGTGCGTACGGGTGAAATTGTCGCCATGGCGTCACGCCCTTCCTACGACTTGAACATGTTCACAGCGTCCGATGCAAACGCCCGTCTGAATCGTGCGATCGGGTACACGTTTGAACCAGGTTCGACCTTTAAAGCGATTGTGTTCGCCGCCGCGTTGGAGGAAGGACGTGTTTATCCTGATACCAAAATCGATTGCGAATACGGTATGTGGATGCATGCCGGGCGGGCGCTGCGCGACTACCATCCATATGGCATTCTCAGCGTCGCGGATGGGCTTAAAAAATCGAGCAACATTCTGTCTGCCAAATTGGAACTCATGCTGGGGGACCGTTTGTTTTATAGCTATATGCGCGCCTTCGGTATCGGGCAGCGATCGGGTCTCGATCTGCCAGGCGAAGAGGCCGGCATTTTGCATCCCGTTCGTAATTGGTCGAAGGTCAGCGGTAGTCGGATGTGCATTGGTCAGGGTGTTGCTGTGACCGCAATGCAAATGCTGGGTGTCTATAGTGCCATTGCCAATGATGGTGTCCTGATGAAGCCGTATGTGGTTGCCGAGGTACATGCCAAAGACGGCACAATGCTGCATATGGGAAAACCGGAGCCCTTGTCGCGCCCTGTTTCAAGTCGTAATGCGGCATTGATGCGTCAACTGCTGGCGCGTGTCACCGAAAAGGGCGGCACAGGACGACGTGCGCGGGTTAAAGGCTACACGGTGGCCGGAAAAACAGGTACGGCACAGAAAGCCATCAAGGGTGGGTACTCTTCTGTGAATCACATCGCATCATTTGTGGGGTTCCTGCCAGCCGAATCGCCTGAGCTTAGCATCATCGTTGTGGTCGACGATCCGCAGCCCATTCACACCGGGGGCCGTGTCGCTGGACCGGCATTTAGCAAAATTGCTGAGTACGCTGTACGTCGCATGGACGTTCCTGCATCGAACCATTTCAAGCTTGCGGGGCGCTGAAGCAAATTATGGGTCTGATATGTCCAAGTATGCTATTGAATCTGACACGAGGTGGAGCGATGCCTGATCTGGAATTGGCGACCCTTCTCACGGACGCGCACTGCCAGCCGGGCAAGCATGCTGGCGGCAAGGCAACCGTCACGGGGTTAACATGGGATTCACGTCTTGTGCGACCAGGATATCTCTATGTCGCGTTGTCGGGCCTTAATCATAACGGCAACGATTTTATTGATGACGCCATAAAGCGGGGTGCTGTGGCGATAATCAGTGAGTTGCCGCCCCATGCGCACGTGGCCGTACCGATGATCCAAGTGCCGGATGGGCGTGAGGCCCTGGCGGCGCTGGCGTGTTCGTTTTTCAATCATCCCTCAAGAGTGTTGCGGACGATTGGCGTGACGGGGACGAATGGGAAAACCACGGTTGCCTTCATGGTGCGCCGCATCCTTGAGTTGTCTGGGCTGCGCACCGGATTGTTGTCGACGGTTCATTATGAAATGGGTGATCGCACGATTCCGGCGACACGAACAACACCGGAGGCGCCAGCGATCGCATCGATGATGGCCCAGATGGTCAAAGAGGGCTGCCAAGCCGCCGTGATGGAGGTTTCCTCGCATGCACTCGTGCAGAAGCGGACGCAGGGGATTGAATTTGATGCCTCCATCTTTACGAATCTGACGCCGGAGCATCTCGATTATCACGGCTCCATGGATGCCTACTTCGCCGCGAAACGCACGCTCTTTCAGCAAACGTTCGAGAGTGGAAAAATGGGCGCAGCGATTATCAATATAGATGATCGCTGGGGTGAGCAGTTGGCATACGAACCGGAAATGAATGGGGCGCGTCTAACGTACGGCGTTCATCCGGATGCCGATGTTCGGGCGAGTGATGTGCAGATGAGTGTTCGTGGCAGTCGTTTCCATGTGTCAACGCCGTGGGGCGAATGTGACGTCATTCTGAAGTTGCTTGGACGATTCAATATCAGCAACGCCTTGGCCGCCATCGCTGCGTGCGGGCGTCTTGGTGTGTCCCCGGACGTCGCCGCCCAGGCTTTGGGAGGTCTGGAAAGCGTGCCGGGACGGCTCGAAGAAGTACGGGTGTCTCAACCCTATCAGGTGTTCGTCGATTACGCGCACACCGCTGACGCCCTTGCCAACGTGCTGCCGGCGCTACGCGAAATTTCCAGTGGTCGCCTGATTCTTGTTTTCGGGTGTGGCGGGGACCGGGATCGGTCCAAGCGTGCGGTGATGGGGCGTGTTGCTGCAGAACTTAGTGATTTCTCATTCATTACATCTGACAATCCGCGCGACGAAGATCCGGCCGTGATCGTGGACGAAATTCGTGAAGGCTTCGTCGGCAGTGAAAACTACGAAATTGTTTTGGATAGGCACGATGCAATCGCATCGGCGTTGGAGATGGCTGATGTCGGCGACATCGTTTTGATCGCCGGCAAAGGCCACGAGACGTTTCAAGAAGTTCGCAAACAAACCATTCCTTTTGATGACCGACGCGTCATCAAATCGATATTAGGGGTGGATTGAAATGATGGCACGGCAACGCACCGCGGGTGAGCGCACCCGTGAAGGAACTGAATAGTGGGTAAGATGCTGTCAGCAAAATTGGCCGAGTGGTGTTCGGGCGAATGGGACGGTGATCGTCCTGTCTCGATTTCCGGTGCCACGATGGATTCGCGCGCGCTCAAGCCCGGCGAACTCTTCTTTGCACTGCCTGGCGTCAATGTCGATGGTCACGATTTTGTCGCTAAGGCGTTCGCGGCGGGTGCATCCGCGGCTGTCGTGCGTGTAGGCTATGCGCGACCGGCAGGGGTTTCTGGGTGCTTATTGCGCGTGGCGAACCCTTCCGTGGCATTACGCGAAGCGGCCCGAGAGTATCGAAAACAGATCGATGCAACGGTTGTGGGCATCACCGGAAGCGCGGGGAAGACAACGGTTAAGGAAATGGTCGCGTCGGTCGTCAGTCAGTGTTTTCGAACGGCGCAGACATTGGGCAACTGGAATAACGACATCGGTCTTCCTTTGAGCCTCTTATCGCTGTCCGAAAACACGCAGACCGCCGTTATTGAAATGGGAACCAACCATACCGGTGAAATTGCCGATCTGTGTACGATCGCGCTGCCCACCATGGGCGTGGTCACGAATATAGGTGCTGCGCATATCGAAAATTTTGGCTCACTCGAAGCAATAGCCAGCGAAAAGGGCGCCCTGCTAGCCGCATTGCCGCCCGATGGTTTGGCTGTGCTGGATCGAGATGATGAAATGTACAGGCGTCTGCGGGAACGTTGTACGTCTAAAGTGATCACCATTTCCGAACACAAAGGTGATTACGTTCTCGAGGCGCGAGATGTTGAATCCCGCGTCGCACGCATTCGCGAAACGGCCACAATTGATGTGTTCGAGTTTACCTCCCGCCTACCGGGACTGTTTGTTGTAAAGGACGCCATGTTCGCCATCGCCATCGCCCGAGGGCTGGGGATGAACTGGGTCGACATCAGCGATGGATTGAAGACGTATCAGCCGCAGCCGATGCGTTGGGAAATTTCACGCATGCGCGGCGCCAACATCGTCAATGATGCCTATAACGCAAATCCGGTCAGCATGCGGAGCACCATTGATGCTTTTGCAGAGCTGGGTTGTACGGGCCGCAAGTGGGTCGTCTTGGGCGGTATGTTGGAGTTGGGTAAGCACGAGCGCGCACTGCATCTCGATTTAGGGCATCAGTTGGCCGCGCATGACTGGCATCGTGTGGTTGTCGTGGGCCCTCTGGGGTGGACGATTGCTGAAGGTGCTGCGGACGCAGGCTTACCCGAGGAGCGTCTGTGTCGTTGCCGAAATAACAGCTCAGCCGCAGAACTCCTTTTGGATGACGTTCAAGGCGGGGATTCGGTTCTGGTGAAGGGCTCGCGTGGCCTGAAGCTGGAAGAAATTCAAAAAGCTTTCTCGCGCTAATATAAGAATAAGGAGCAGCCATTATGATTAAGCAGCTCATAGCCATACCTGAAGTGACGCCGGCGGAAAAGCCGGTCGTGCCGGCCGTTGTGCCTGCGGTCCCAAGTACGATTCCCGCACAGGACATTTGTGTGAAACCGTTCAATTTGAGCCGCTTCACGAGCCATCAGTCTGGGCATATGCCAAATAGCAACCCCGCGAGGATGATGTCCTGGGGCCGCAACGTTTAATAATTCTGACTACACGCGACTACAAAAGGCGCTGTGATGTAAGGCAAGCTGACCGACGTTTATGTTGTACTATCTGATAGATCAATTTGCACCAGACCTACTGGTGTTTCAATACATCACGGTGCGCGCCGTTGCGGGTGCCGGCACCGCCTTTTTGATCAGTGTGCTTTTGGG
>JAPKCZ010000419.1 GCA_028822745.1 Kiritimatiellia bacterium
TCCGCAATGTACGTTCGCGTGACAACTCGAAGGCCAAAACGATATTGAGACAAAAGAAAAGTTGAGCAAGAACGCCGTGAAAGACAGATACCGGTACGGGGAGTAAGTACTTGACCGTCATGCCACCCAAAATGCCCTGAACAACAACCGTGGCTAAGCTCCCCATGGCAAGATAGCGAACATGGCGGTGTGTGTCTTTGATCAACACCCAAAGCGTCAGTGCAAGCACGAGAATGCCGAGAATCGAGGCCACGATGCGGTGAAAATGTTCATAAAATATGCCGCCGCGCCACATCGAAAAAGGGAGCGCCCACATGTGATACCCAAAAGAACTGGGCCAGTCCGGCACCGAAAGGCCGGCGTTCTTTGTGGTCACAACGGCGCCAAGACCAATCAACACCAGCGTAAGCGCGCAAATGATTTTCGAAAAAATGGACAGGCCGGGTGAATAGAATGTTCGGTTGTTCATATATTGAATCCGGAAAACAACGCATTTCAATGTGCTGGATGAGCCGCTGCAAGTATGGTCAAAACGGCGCGCCAGACAAATATTCAGGCACGCAGCATCATTTCAGAGCGCCCTAGAATCAAGTCAATTCGGGGGAAAGTACGGTACGCGGGGGCAAAACCCAAAGCAAAATGGCTAGCGACCGGTCTTATAGGTCACGTTTGCCGTGCCTTTGCCATCACTTCAGCTGCAACAAACGTATAGGCCGGACTACGCTCGCCAGCGTTGACCGCATGCGTGAAGGCGGGAGAGTGTCGTGAAACACAATGGACATTAAGGACGATGTTGTCGTTGTTTTGAAACAGCACAGGTTGACCGACGCGCACGCCGGGACAGGCGGCTTCGAAAAATGCAGCCTCCCAGCGTTGCGCTATGTCGACAGCAAACGCATCCTTCACACAGGGCGTGGCACCAATGTCGCCGTCCTCTGCATGAGGTGCGCCAAGCGTATGCTTATAAATGGTCGCGGTGCTGGAATTGATCCATACCGGAGGCGGCGCAGCGCCGTTGGCAACGGCTTCGCCAAGTATGCGCGTCGACGCAATGCGCGACGTCATCATGGCCTGCTTGTTTGTGGCGTTGTAACGGCAATTCACGGAACGGCCGGTAAGGTTAATCAGCACGGCCGCCCCGTCGAGCTCACGTACCCACGGCCCAGTGGCTTTCGCATCCCACAGAACGGCGCGTGCATGTGGCCCGACAGCTGCGCCACGCGTTAGAACGACAACGTCATAGTCCGGCGCGAAGTGGGCCGCAAGGTTCCGGCCGAGAAAGCCGGAACCCCCTGCAATGATGATACGTTTCCTTTGACTACTCACACAAGACCCGCTGCTGCAAAAATGAACACTTGATACGTGAACACCGCGGTTAACCCGTGATATCCAACGCGATAGAAGCCGCGGTCAAGATATCCCGTTGGATCGTAATAGAACAACTGAAACATCAAGCGTACGCCCCAGAAGAACGCAACGAAAAAGCAAAGCGCTTTCGTCAACGGTGTTCCCGCGAGCATTTCATCTGCATACACAATGCACATGCCACCAATCGACAAGATCATAATGCAGATATAGAGTGCATAGACCTTGAAGATCTGAGCCTGAAGCTTCGGCAGCTTAGGCATATTCGTCTTCCAGTCTAAAACAATCGGCAAAATGCCCGCCGCGATCAGGACCCCGAGTTGCAGGATCCCCCCAATCACCATGAACTTAGTAAAGTCCATTTTGTTTTCCTCCTTTTGGTTTAACGCGTTGCCATAAACGACATCATCGGCAACACAACATGGTTCACGAAAGGCTGATGCAGCAGCAGCGGCAACGGCCCCAACAGAAAGAGGTACGCCAACATGCGTTGCCGAAGCGGGCTGGTTTGCAGGTGGCGTTCAAGCAGACAACCCGCGCCTTGAATCAGGAAATACAGTGTGGGCAAGCCGTAACCACCGCGCGCAGGAAGCGAAATTATGAGATCGTGCAAGAGCCCAGACACAAGAAACACCGCCACGAGCCCAAGCGTGCTTCCCCAGCGCTTGTGCACAGGCTTGAACACTAGGACGTGGGCCATATCGCGAAAGGCCAGATTCCAACGCCGGCTCCAAAAATCCAACAGACCTGTCGCACGTAGTGGACGGTTCATGATTGGGAGGACCTGTCGACCAGCACGTCGCCACCCAAAAGCAATCAGCTCGAACGCGCCGAAGTGTAGCGTGAGCATCACTCCGAATAGCGCTAGCGGAACGCTCCAAATGGTTTGATGCAGCAAGCGCGACCACCAGAACAGGCAACTCAAGCCCAATGCCAGTTTAATGACGGCAAGGCCCCACGGCCTCAAACCCTCAATGGGTGCCAGCGGTGTGCGAGCCATAAAAGCGCCGGGATTTAGGCCAGGCCAAAAGAAGAGATACGCAACGGTGTCACCTCGTTTCATTTGCACGCAGCCCTGCTTGTACGTCAGCATTTTCAGAAAGAGGAACACCACGAAAGCGAGTACCCACATGAAGGCCCATGGCGGCAGTTTTGTATAGGACAGCCAAAGCGGCACAGCGGTCAGCAGCGCAGGAACAGCAACAGTCAACAGCCTCATCTCTGTTCTTTCCAAGCGGCAGCTATGTTCGTACCGGTTTGCTGCAAACGTGAGGTAGGCGCGGTCGCAGAGCGGCTCGAGCAAACGTGTTTGGCTCAGCGCCGCCATCCAACGAAGCCACCAGATGCGACGCATCAGAAACCGAACGGCCGATGCCCCACCAATGATGGTGCCTTCAGACGTGATTACCTTCATTTCCGTCATGGATGGGTCGATCTGCATACCAAGCTTTCGCTGAATGATTGGATCCTGCATTGGCCCGAACCTGAAACGCTTTCGGTTCAAATTGCATTTCAGAAAGCGAACGCCGCGACGGCAAAGGCCGCACGATCCGTCATAGCAAACAATGGCTCTAGTTTTCATTTGTCTGTAATTTCTGTAATGACAGAAATCCCTTTGTAAAAAAACACCCTACAAAAAATCAGCGCTGAACACCCAACACGGTCTGCAATCCACTGCCCATCCGGGCCAATTTTATAATAGCAGGACTGGGCAATTT
>JAPKCZ010000420.1 GCA_028822745.1 Kiritimatiellia bacterium
TCGCGGTTCGAGGGCCTTGTAGTAGGCAAATTGTTCGGCGAACTCGCCGCCGTCGGTTGCGCTCTTAACGTCCGGGGTCTTGGCCTGCTTAAGGTTCCCGTTGTGCTGCTTAACAAATTCGGCGTATTCCCTGATCGCTTCCAGGGCACCCTCGCTCGGGCGGATCGGGCAATTCACGACCGGAGGCAGAAGCGCATCGACGTTGTCATTCACGCGGCTGTAGATCACCAACTCATCCAAGACGCCCATGAACGGGCTGTTCTTCTTGCGGTTGTTGCCCAGGAAGCTCAACTGCGGGGTTTCGGGCAGGGCCACATCGCAGGGACGAAACGCTGTCTTGGTCTTCGCTTCAGGCTGTCCGTTGACAAGCAGGCGCGCTTGTTTACCGTCAATCTCAATATGCAGCTTCGCCCACTGGTCCAGCGCAATTGCCGTCTTGCCGGAAAGGGTCACCACCGTCTTGCCGTCCTTTCGGGCGATGAACGTCGGCCGTCCCTGCGTGTCCAACGTCAAGATCATGCAGTTGTCTTCATTGGAGCCGAGGTCGAAGAGGGTGGCGTTGACAGCCTTTTCGCGACGGAGCGTCATGGCCAGCGTGACCTCGCCCAGGTCCACCGCGCGCGGGTTCAGCGTGGCGAATTGTGAAGCATTGGCAATCCGCATGCCCCATTTCCCTTCGATCTTCACATACTCGGGCCGGCCATGCACGAATCCGTGCAGACTGATCCCGGGCGGCGTGTGATACTTCTCACTTGCCTCAATATCGCTGCGGAAATAGTCGTCCAGGCGAATGCCGCCATTCCCGTTCATTGCGTAGTTGATCCACAGTCCATCTGGATGAGCTTGTTTCCTGCCTGACCGCAGCGGAAGCGGGCGGATGTGCCCGTCGAGATCCTGCACGACGTCCCAGCATCGGGCGTACCCGTCCATGACCTTGTCGGCGATCACGGCCCCGCCGGAGACCTTGGCGTTTCCTGAGATCACGCTGCGTCCCAGGACGACGGCGGAGCCCTCGATCACGGCGTTGTCGCGCACCTGGCTGGCGCCGACGACCCTTGTGCTCGGACCGACATAGGCCGTCTCGTCCACGTCGGCTGAATCGGCCACCCAGCCGCCGCCGTTGGGATGGGGCTTTCCGCTGCCGAGCATGTCTATGGCCGTCTGGTATTTTGTCAGGTTCAGCGATGCATAGAAGCGGTCACGGCTTTCCTTCTCGGTTTTCGGTTCTGTGACCACGAGCTTTTTCACCGCGGCGTAGCGGTCTTTGAGCTTCTGAATCTGTGCGGTGGCCGTGCGACGCGGAGCGAGCAATTGGCCGGCGTAGTTGACCACAACATTTCCGGAATCACCGAGCCGCTTGGCCGTCGTCCCGGGAATGGCGCCCTTGATTTCCGCTTGCCACGGATAGACCGGCGCGAATCGTCCCGTCGGCTTGATCCCGCCCATCCGGTCTGATGTCAGTGCTGTGGGCGTGGCCGCGACCGTCAGGAAGTGCGACGCATCGTCCGGGCGAATGGCCAGAGACATCTTTCCTTTGTTCCACAAGCGGGAGTACCTGCGCAGGCCATCTTTGCCGACGGCGATGAGGCAGGCGCGCCAATCGCTGTGAATCGACGCGTCCATCATCCCATCAAAGTCGACCGTGATTTCCTTCGCGCCGGGTTTGGCGTCGAGACGAACCATGTTCACCCCGAACGCTTCAGGTTCGTGATCGGTATGGACGCGGTAGAGCGGTTTGTCGGCATCGATCCGGTCCATGAGCGACAGGGTCGGCCAGTAATAGGTTCCCTGGAATGCAGTCTCCAACTCGTTGTCAAACGTTGCCAGCCGGGCTGTGTATTCGCCGACCAGGTCGCCGAATCCACGAATGCCGTCCCCCTCCTTGACGAACCCGCGCTGCTCCATCAATCGCGAATAGGTGAACGCCACATCGGGTTCTTCTGCGCCCCGCGGCGCCGCGATGTAGAATCCGTAGCCCCAGTTCGGGTCATCGCCCCACAGTGTTCCGAAGGTACACAGCCCGTACATATTCTTGTTGGCCGCGTAGAAATTGCGGTAGCTCGCACCTCGCACGTGTGAATTTCCCTTCGGCCCGGGCATGCTGAACGTCGCGAACGTATCGCTATCGCCTTCCATGCCATAACCGGCCCCCGATCCATGCCCCCATTCATGAGCCAGGATCCCGTTGGCGGCGCCCAATGATATGCATCCGCCGCGACCCCCGCCGGCGAAGCCGCTGATCTTGTCGTAACCGTTCTTCATCGTTCCGGCGACGGTCACCTGGTACTTGTTCTGACGGTCAGGGGGAGACCGCCAGGTGTAGATCGGGTAGCCCGCATACTCCTGGATGAGCCACATGTTCTCGGCCCAGGCCTTGATCTTCTCGCGATAGATGCGTCCCCCTTCGAGGTCAACTTCGTTCACCCAGGGGCTATTCTGGCCGGGATGGCTCTGACTTCCTGCGTGCCAGGTGAAGTGGTCCGTTTGTTCACACAACATGCCGGGTTTGCCGGCTTCGTCCTTGCGCACCTGCCCTCTCGCTTTGTGCGGGGTCCTGTCGCTGGCGTCATACACCTGTTTGCGTGCCTTGACGAATTCCCGATCGAGGTAGTCCTGGTCTTCGGCGCAGAAGTTGCGCGCCAGAAACGCGCGCTTCCGACCATCGGCCAGGCGCAGGACCACGGAGGGCAGACTGCGCCCGGCGGCCTTGCTCTTGGGGCTCTTGATGCTTGCGTTGCCCACGCCGCGGAACCCGATCAGGTGTGCTGTGAGTGTCTTGTTCGCGATATACTGATTCATCGGCGCCGGTACTGCGGCCCCGTAGTAGCTTGCCTTGGCGAGGCCCTTCTTGCCATCCAGCGATTCCAAGTAGCGACCCGCGATGATTTCCGGGTACGTACGCCCCTCGAACCGCCACGCCACAGACATCCACGTTCCGCCACCAATATCCACGTACGAGGCTTCGAAGTAGTACTTCTTACCCGCCTCAAGGGTGAGGATACGCGAGGTCTGCGACGGGCCTCGGAAGAAGTAGTGCATCTTCCGCGCATACTCCGTGTTGTAGGCCAGTGTCTCCATGTT
>JAPKCZ010000021.1 GCA_028822745.1 Kiritimatiellia bacterium
AAAGAAGTTTTCGCTGCTCATCGTGAGTGCTTCGCTGATTGTCACGTCAGCATTTGCGCTTCCCGACCTGACGCCGGCCGTGCTTTTCGGGGGACGCGACGATCCAATTACCATTTCAACCATAAGCGGCACAACAAGTGATGCAGGTGCCATCGTCGCCACCAATATTCTATATTTTGACTATGGCATGGCGAACTTTGGCGCCACACCTGCAACACAGGACTTCGACTATGAACTGATCATAAACGACGCCACTGTGCAGACGGTCAACGTCAGTGCGCCACTAGGCTCAGGCTCCGGTTATTTGACAAGCGATTCGGCCCAAGGGCCTTTCGCCGCAGGAACCTATCTTGCAAGAGTCGTTGTTGACCCGGACAACGACGTTGCCGAATCGGACGAGGCCGACAATGAATGGACGCGACTGTTCGGTGTGATTGACCAGAACGGCCAATCCATCCAGGGCAGAAAATGGCAGGACATCAACCTCAATGGCATCGTCGATAGCGGTGAGCCGGCCATCACCAACGCGCGTATCTACCTCGACGTGATCGTCAGTCATTCCGCGCGCGAATCCAGCCCCGCAGAATTGCTAGGGTCACAGACCATTTTAAACTTCATGCTCTGGGCCCGCGAACGCTATGATCGTGTGATCATCGACTCCCCGTATGGCGCGGCTGAAGACAAAAAAACTCAGAGCCCTGCAAGCAAGACCAGCAAGAGCTAACGAAAACGCCAACAGCAAGAATCTCGCCCTTTCGGTCACGCACCCTAGAACAGATCGCCGGAATCGTTCTTGGCCTCGGCTTCTGGAGCCTGCTCGTCTTCATCAAAGTCGGCGGTGTCGCCGTTTCCGACGAGAATTTCGACTTTCTTTTCAACTTCGTTGAGTTTGGTTGAGCAGAATTTGATCAAGGCTTGGCCTTCTTCGAAGTGGGAAATCATTTTATCCAGACTGAGGTCCCCGCCATCCATCTCGCTGACAAGCGTGTCGAGACGGCTCAATGCTTTTTCAAAGGTCATCGACGCTGGTACCTTGTCACTTTTCTTAGCACTCATTGGCTACACTCCTCTTGCGCTTCTGTTTCGTTTTGATTGATTCTGTCCACGGTTGACACCAGTGTGCCGTCATGAAGCCGTGTCGCTAACGACTGACCTAGTGCCGCGTCGGCAACTGAACGTACAATCTTGCCTGAATCGTCGAAAGTAATGCTGTAGCCGCGCTCGAGAACCGCCACCGGACTGAGCGCCTGCAGTCCTGCCTGACGTTTTTCGACATGAGCACGGCGGCGTTGCACACTTTGCTGCAGCGCTGTCTCCAACTGACGAGACTGGCTACTGAGATCATGGCGCGCCGACTGGACATCCCGCGAAAGGCCCGATTCCATGCGCCGCGTAAGCGCATCTAATCGCTGTCGATATTCACGCACCATCGTCGCAGGTTCACGCATCGCGGGATGTGTTGAGGCGCGCAAAAGCCGGTTCTTGAACTGCAAGACATGATTACGAAGGCCTCCAGCCATACGCTGTGTCACTTGCTGCAGCTGACTCTCAAAGGCGTCCTTGCGGCCCACCAGCAACTCGGCGGCTGCCGATGGCGTTGCCGCACGAAAATCGGCCACAAAATCAGCGATAGAAAAATCGACTTCGTGGCCGACGGCCGAGAGCACGGGCAACTCGGAAGCGGCGATGGCACGTGCGACCACCTCTTCATTGAAGCTCCAGAGATCCTCAACACTTCCCCCACCACGCGTCACAACGATGACATCAAAACCACCCCGATCATTGGCTGCCTTGATGGCTTTCGCAATCTCAGCAGCCGCGCCATCGCCCTGAACACGCACAGGAAAAATCAGAATGTGCAAATTCGGGTAGCGCCGCGACACGACGTTTAGGAAATCTCGGACCGCCGCGCCGCGGGGTGATGTGACGACGGCAACGTGCTGCGGCAAGAACGGCAACGGTTGCTTACGGTCGGCCTCAAACAGGCCTTCCTCGGTGAGCTTCAGCTTGAGCGCTTCAAACTGCGCATGTAGATCACCTTTACCCGCGGCTTCGACGCGGCGGGCGATGACCTGATAGTTTCCGCCTTTTTCATAAACACTGATCTCGCCGTGGACACGGACCTTGAGCCCGTTTTTAAGTGGCGCCTTGTGTCCACGTTGGCTTCCTTTGAAAAAGACGGTCTTGATCTGACTACCGGCGTCTTTCAACGTGAAATAGACATGCCCGGCAGGTGATGGGTAATAGTTGGAAATTTCGCCCTCAACAACCAAGGCGCTGAACCGGTCCTCGAGCGCATAGCGAATCCGCCGGGTTAACTCGGTAACGGTGAATATTTCGTCGGCATTGCACATCAGAAAGGATTAGCGTAATGCGCGCGCGCATGCAAGTGCGGCAATGAAGACGATTAACCGCGGAGGTCTCAGAGTGCGCAGAGGGAAGGAGGGAACAGCCGTTCATGGTGCTGGGTTCGGCGTGCTGCGTTCTGCTCCCGCATCGAACAAGTTCTTCCTCGGCTGTGGCCTCTGCGTCCTCCGAGAACTCTGTGGTTAATCTTACCTCTGGCCTATGGGATGGCAGAGGAATTAATCAATGGGTTCGCGGACGCGTTGAATGCTGAGTGGTTTGCGGGTCTTGTCATCAAACTCGATAATCACACCTTCAAGTGAAACATCGTTTTTGGCGACCTCGAATCGCGTCGGCATGCCGGTAATCATCATATCCGTGCACGAGGCCAAATCTCGCCCGATGGCGGAGTCTTTGGGGCCAGTCATGCCTAAATCCGTTATGTAGGCTGTGCCGAGGGGCAACAGACGATCATCGCTCGTTTGCACGTGCGTGTGCGTTCCGACGACGGCGCCCACACGCCCATCGACGTAACGGCCATAAATGACCTTCTCGGCGGTGGCTTCGGCATGAATCTCGCACAGGATGAGCGACGAATCTGGAATTTGGTCTTTGAGCAGACTATCAATGGCTCTGAAAGGACATTCGCAGGGCTTCATAAACGCACGCCCCATCATCATAATGACGGTAATGAGCCCGAAGCCATCAACCTCGACGCTCACGTGACCGCGACCGGGGCACGTTTGCGCCAGATTCGCGGGACGAATCACGCGCTCCAACATATCAATCTCTTTGACCATCTCGCGCTGGTCCCACACGTGGTCGCCCAACGTGATGACGTCGGCGCCCACATCAAGTAGTTCTTCGGCGATAGATGTCGTGCATCCGCGGCCGCCAGCCGAATTCTCGGCGTTGACGACGACGAAGTCGACCTTGCCCGCGGCCTTCATCTCAGGGATCACACGTGTAAACGCGCGCCGCCCCGGGGAACCTACAATATCACCAACCATCAAAATCTTCATATTATCCGTTCTGTGTTGTTCGTGCTGCGTGCTAGGTTCGTCGTTCTAGGTTCTGCGTTCTGTGTTCGTCGTTCTGCGTGCTTTGTGCTGCGTGCTTCGTGCTGTGTTTTATAAAAAGGATTACAGATGCCGCGGCGAGTAAGAGCTCGTTCGCGGCAGAAGTGCGCCGGACAGAACGCAGCACGCCGAACGCAGCACCATGAACGGCTGTTCTCTTCTTTGTTTATTAGCGCGCGTATTCGACGCAGCGCGTTTCCCGAATGACGACAATACGAATTTGGCCGGGATACTTCAACTCATCCTGGATCTGCATGCTAACATTGCGCGCCATCACCATTGCTTCATTGTCGTTCACCTTTGACGGCTCAACGAAAACCCGCACTTCGCGACCCGCCTGAATGGCGTAGCTTTTCTTGACGCCTTCATAACTGTTGGCGATCCCTTCGAGGCGCTCCAAGCGCTTAATATAGAGCTCTGTCGTTTCAGAACGCGCCCCAGGGCGGGAACTCGAAATGGCATCCGCGGCCGACGCGAGCAGAGCATAGGGCCCGGACGCTTCCACATCTTCATGATGCGCAGCCACACCGTTAATGACCTCAGCCGACTCGCCGGCCTTTTTGAGCAGATCCGCGCCAATGATCGCATGTCCGCCTTCGATCTCGTGATCGACGGCCTTGCCGATATCGTGAAAAAGTCCCACGCGCTTGGCGGTGTTTACATCCAAGCCCATTTCACTGGCAAGCATGCCGATGATGTGAGCCACTTCGATGGAATGATCGAGCACGTTCTGTGTGTAGCTCGTTCGGTAGCGCAATCGACCTAAATATCGCAGCAAGTCAGGATGCACATCCTGAATGCCCACCTTAAAAATGGCATCTTCGCCAGCAAGACGAATGGTTTCATCCATTTTGGACTGCATCTGCGCGACAACTTCTTCAATACGCGCGGGATGAATACGTCCATCGGCCACGAGCATCTCGAGTGACTGGCGCGCAATTTCACGGCGCACCGGGTCGTAGCCGGTGATCACGACGGCTTCGGGTGTATCATCAATCAGAACGTTGACCCCTGTCAGCGACTCAATACAACGAATATTACGCCCCTCGCGCCCAATCACGCGCCCTTTCATATCGTCGCTGGGCAAAGGCACCGTACTGGCCATCAGATCGCTCGTATGGGTTCCGGAATAGCGTTGGATAGCGAGCGCAACGATCTGTGACGCCCGACTTGACGCCGTTTCCTTGGCCTCCTCTTGCGAGCGAAGAATCAGCGCCGCCGTTTCACCCTCCAGTTCGCGGTTAATTCGATCCAATAGCTCAAGCCGGGCCTTGTCACGCGATAGCCCCGCAATGCGCTGTAGCTGATCCTTGGCCGCCTCCTGCGCGTCGTGAACACTCGCACGCTCCGCCTCCAGAGCCTCCTGACGCCGCTCCACATCGGCGAGCTTGGTGTCCAGACTGGTTTCTTTTTTATCCAGCAGATCAATCTTTCGATTCAAGTTGTCCTCACGCGAAGCAACACGCTCCTCTACCTGCGCGATCTCCTTTCGTTTTTCAAGGGTGGTTCCCTCAAAGGCCTCGCGAGCCTTCAGGCTCTCGTTCTTGGCTTGAATCTCGGCTTCCGTACGCACGGTTTTCGCGTCGCGTTCGGCGTCCTCAAGGATCCGCGTGGCGCGGGATTCCGAATCGTTCACACGATAGCGCCCCAACGTCTTACGCGCATAATACCCCGCAATGACACCCAAAAAGGCTGCCAATATTGACCAGATAACGTTCATGCTACCCTCCTCATTTCAGATCCACGACACATCATCGACAACGATCAGCGTTTCATCCGCTGCTCGTGGCCCCACGCGACGCCGTGGCATATTCATTGTTTTCAGTTACTATTCTATCCATCAAAATATCGGTCTCGTTGGTGGGAACGCTCTCGTGCATCTGGCAGTCGTACGCGAGCGCCACGCGCTGACAGGACGCATGATCGCGCACGGGCGCCAGCAAACGATCATAATGCCCGCCCCCATGTCCGAGGCGCGCACCATTCCGAGAAAAGGCCAGACCCGGCACGAGTACGAGATCGCAGGTGTTAATATCAGCAAAATCAGACAGCGCTGGCTGAGGAATCCCCAGTGGCCCGGGAACCAAGCCACCCCCTTCAGCATTCTGCACAAAGTAATAACGCTTCTCTGCAGCCACCCAAGTTGGCAATGAAACACGCATTCCGTTTTCGTGGGCCGCCGCAAGTAAAGCATCGGTGCGCACTTCGCGACCTACGCCAATGTAAAGCGCAACATGACGCGCTGACTGAAACGCCGTCGACACCAAAACGCGCTGAGCGACGCCGTCACCAGCGGCGCGCAATGCCTCTGCGGAGCATGCCGCCAAGGTGGCACGCGCCGTACGACGCAAAGCCGCCTTCTCGTTGGCGATGCGCGCTTCGTCTGCAACATTGGTTACGGCATTCATTCTGCGCACGCCTTCGGTTCGGATTCAGGGCGTTTGCCCTCCCAGCGCTGCATACGTTCCAGAATGGTGGCCTCATAGCCCTGCCCGGAAGGGTCGTAATATCGATTAAGGCAAGGCATGTAGGCCTGGTCGACGTGCTTGCCCGCGTAGGCGTGCGGATATTTGTAGCCTTCGGCCTCAGCTTTCTCGACAGATTTGACGTGCACATTCTTGAGATGCTCAGGCACCTCCAATGTACGTCCGTTCTCCACATCGTTCATGGCCGCGTTGATGGCCATATACGCGGCGTTGCTTTTGGGCGCCGTTGCCAGATACGTCGTTGCCTGCGCCAGAATGATGCGCGCCTCGGGCATACCCACAAAATCGACCGACTGCATGGCGGCCGTCGCGATCAACAACCCACGCGGGTCGGCGTTTCCGACATCTTCCGAGGCCAGAATGACCAGCCGACGTGCGACGAAGCGCGGATCTTCCCCCGCGTATAACATTTTCCCCAACCAGTAGATCGCCGCATGCGGGTCGGAACCGCGAATACTCTTAATGAAGGCCGAAATGGTGTCGTAGTGTCCGTCTTCGTCGTGATCATAGACGACCGCTTTTTTCTGAATCGATTCCTGCACCGTTTCGAGATCAACGTGCGTGGCCCCGTCACCGGACGGCGTGGTTAGGACCGCCAGCTCCAACGCACTCAGTGCGCGACGCGCATCCCCTTCGGAAAGTCGCGCCAAATGCAGTATCGCATCAGCGTCACACGTGACGCCCTGTGCCAGCAGGCGCTCATCCCGTGCCAGAGCGCGCTCAAGCAAATGGCGGATATCGGCTTCGGTGTGCGCCCGCAGCTCAAACACCAGTGATCGCGACGTCAACGCGTTGTTAATGAAAAACAGCGGATTATGGGTCGTCGCGCCAATCAGGGTGATCGTGCCGTCTTCCACGTGTGGGAGCAATACGTCCTGTTGCGACTTATTGAAGCGATGAATCTCGTCCACAAAGAGGATTGTGCCTTTTCCGTGCTGCTGACGGTGAAGTTCCGCGCCGCCAATCACGGTTCGCAGTGTCGCCACGTTCGCCAACACGCCGCTGGCACGTTCGAACCGTTTTTCGGTCGCACGCGCGATGACTTCCGCAAGCGATGTTTTACCGCAGCCGGGCGGTCCATAAATGATAAGGCTGCTGAGGCGGTCCGCCTCAATGGCGCGACGAAGCAGCTTGTTGGGGCCGAGAATATGGTCTTGCCCGACAATATCGTCGAGCGTCAGCGGCCGAAGGCGGGCTGCCAGCGGCCGATCGGCCGACACGGTAGCACCCGAGTGCTCGAACAGTTCCATTGCTTCCTCCGGAAAATGAATGCCCCACCAATTTCGTAAACGCAAAGACCTCGACACCTCGTCATCGAGGTGGGTGCTCTAGCCGAAGCTCCCGAAACCCTTTGCAGGGCGCCCGTTTGCTCCGGGTTCAAACTCCCGAGATAGTATCAATGGGTACGAGATTTCTGCCGGTCAGCGAGACAAGCAGGGCATTCGTCTTCCGCAGGAAGATATGGAATTCGTCTTAATGCTAACAATGAGGGGTCACCACGTCGTTGACGAGCAACACCGGTCCATTCGGATTGACAGGTTGGATACATATGGTGGCGACCGTCAAGTCGCACCAACGCCGGAGCAGTTTCATACGCTAATACGGGTCCGGCGACCAACACATCAGCAATTCGCATCATCCAGTTTTTCAGCACTAACAGAAGCATGGGTTTAAACCCCGAATATTACAGCTCGAAAACCGACACGGTCAGTTCTCGCGAATCTCCGCACCCAGACCTTCTGACAAGGCCGCAACGATCACCGAATCAAAGCCGCTGGCCTCGTCATCAGTGAGCGTCCGCTCAGAAGATCTGTACGTTAGCGAGTAGGCTAAACTCTTTCGACCATCGCCTACGCCGCTAGAACGAAAGATATCAAACAAGTCAACATTTGTCAACTCAGGCGGTGCTGCTGAGCGAATGATTTGAGTCACATTTTCATGGGTGACGGTTTCTGCCACAACAAGGGCCAAATCACGCCGAATGGCGGGGTACATGGGCACTGGTTTTGCCTGTGGCACCTGATATAGACCACTTAACAAGGGTTCGACCTCAAGTTCTAAGATTCCCCAATAGCCGGTTGCACGCCATTTATCGCTGATGCGCTTGGCCAGCAACCCGATACGTCCACAGGGACGCCCACTCACCTGCACTGCCATGCAAGTCCCGGGCTCAAATTCAGGGGCCGAACACGGCTCACAAACCACGGCGCCCGCGTGTAAACGCGACGTCGTGGCTTCAAGGACGCCACGTACCCAGGCCATCATCTCTTCAGGGCTGACACTGGCGCGATTCATGTGGCCTGAACGACCGGCCTGCCCCATGAGTCCGACACACAGGTTACGCGCCTCGCCCTGACCGCCGTCGGCGAGCCGGTGGAATACAGTGCCAATTTCACAAAGCGCCGCGTCGTCGTTTTGGTACGACAAATTACGCCCCAAGGTGTCAACCATCTGCGGAATGAGAGAGGGGCGCATGGTTGCGAAATCTCCACTGACAGGATTCGGCAGACGCAAGCGACGCGCATCATCCGTATCGAACCGATCCAGAAAACGATCGCTCAAAAAACTGTAGTTGATGATTTCAGTCAGACCCAGGCCAACAAGCACTTCACGCAGACGCATCCCGGCACGTACGACGTGATCATCGGCGTGCGGTGACAACACAGCGGAAGGCAACACATCCGGAAGCTCATCCAGTCCGTTGATGCGCGCGATCTCTTCGATCAAATCTGCCTCGATAGTGACGTCACCTCGGAAAGTTGGAACACGCACGATGCAGCCCGAATCGTCGTGAGAAACAACCTCAAGCTGCAGACGTTGCAGAATGCCGATCATCACATCGTTTTCGATGGGCATGCCGATGAGCTTGCGCGCACGATCAAAGCGTAGCGCAACGTCCCACGGACTTGCTTGACGCGGACGCACGTCGATCATGCCCTTACAAACGCTGCCGCCCGCTAACTGCAGAAAGAGCATCGTCGCGCGACGGCTGCCCCAGTCGGCGAGCGTCTGATCAACGTCGCGCTCGAAGCGGTGGCTAGATTCCGAGTTCAATTTCAATGCCGACGAGGTTGAGCGGATGGACGGCGGGTCAAATGTGGCGCTTTCCAGCAGCAGGTTGGTTGTCCCCTCGCCCACTTCGCTGCCAGCACCACCCATGACGCCCGCCAGGGCGACAGGACCACTTCCATCTGTGATTAAGGTCATCGAGGCCGTCAGCGACCGCTCAACGCCGTCTAGCGTCGACATGCGCTCGCCTTCGGTGGCACAGCGGACATCAATGCGCGTATCGGCGATTTTGTCATAATCGAAGGCATGTAGCGGTTGGCCACATTCCAGCAGGACATAATTGGTGACATCAACCAGCAGACTGATCGGGCGAATGCCGCAGAGGGTCAAGCGACGCTGCATCCAGTCGGGGCTGTCGCCATCGGTCAGGCCCTGAAGGACACGCGCCGTATAACGCGAACAGGCCGCGTCATCCTGCACGGTCACCTGTGCCATGTCAGCAACATCGATATCGCTTTCGACAAAGGTCGGCTCCGGCACCTGGTAGGGAATCTCAAGCACAGCCGAGAGCTCACGGGCGATGCCGATGATGCTGAGCAGGTCTGAGCGGTTCCAGGTGATCTCAAGCGTAAGGACGGTGTCCTCGGGCGGAAGCAGCTCAGTAAGGGGTGTCCCGGCGGCGACATCGGGCGACATCAGCATGATGCCCTCGTGTCCTTCGGAAAGCCCCAGCTCGTCCTCGGCACACAGCATACCCAGAGACACTTCACCGCGAATCTTGGCGCGCTTGATCTTCATGCCGTCCGGAAGCACGGAACCGACGGGTGCGAATGCGGCTTTGTCGCCCGCACTGAAATTGGAAGCGCCGCAGACGACGTTGACCGTTTGCGTACCATCGTTGACCGTGCAGAGGCGCAAACGGTCGGCGTTCGGGTGGCTGTCTACAGTGACGATCTCGCCGACGACGATGTCACCTAGACCACCGCCGACATGCGCGATGTCTTCTACTTCGGTTCCGGAACGCGTCAGCGCATCGGCTATTTCGCTGGCGGACGCATCGATTGCGATGAATTCTTTCAGCCAACTCAGAGGCACCTTCATGATATCAATCTCCCGGAATCGCGACTAAGCGAACTGATGCAAAAAGCGTAAATCGTTCTCGTACAACATGCGGATGTCAGGAACGCCGTACTTGACCATCGCGATGCGTTCGACACCCATGCCGAACGCGTATCCGCTGACCACTTCAGGGTCGTAACCAACGTGTTCAAAGACACGCGGATCAACCATGCCGGCGCCCGCGATTTCAATCCAACCGCTGCCCTTACAGACGCGACACCCTTTACCCGCGCAAACGTGGCAAGTGAAGTCGCACTCAACGCTGGGTTCGGTGAACGGGAAAAAGTGCGGACGGAAACGTACGCCGACGTCGGGCCCCATCATTTCGCGGGCGAAATAAGCAAGGGCGCCCTTCAGATCGGCCAGCGACACATCGGTCGCGACATAGAGCCCCTCAATCTGGTGGAAGTTCGCACTATGCGTAGCGTCCATGGTGTCGCGGCGATAACAACGTCCCGGCGTAATGATACTGAGCGGAGGCGGTGTGGACTTCATGGTGCGAATCTGAACCGGCGAGGTCTGCGTGCGCAGCAAATCGCCATTTTCGAACCAGAACGTATCCAATTCATCTTTAGAGGGATGATGCTCAGGCGTATTCAAGGCATCAAAGTTGTTGTAGCCCGTCTCAATGTCCGGCCCCTCGGCGACCGTAAACCCAAGGCGCGCGAAAATGACGACTGTTTCACGAATAATCGTCGAAATTGGGTGTTGCGAGCCAATGCCACGCCACTGACCGGGCAAGGTTGCATCAAAAGGCGATAGATTGCTTTCGACAACGTCACCGTCCTGCATTCCTGCCAGACGTTCGCCCAACGCGCTGTTGAGGCTCTGCTTGAATGTGTTGGCCGCACGACCTGCCGGTCCGCGTTCCTCGGGCGTAAGCGCTTTCAAGCCCTTCATCACGGTTGGTAACAGGCCTTTTCGGCCAAGGTACTTGATGCGCACGGCCTCGACAGCGTCGACCGTCTGTGCTGCTTCAACGTCGCTCAGCGCCTCTGCGGTGGCGGTCTCAATTTCGGTCGCATTCATGGATCGATCCCATAGGTCGCATTATAAAAAAAATCGGCCATCCCGAAAGATGGCCGACACTTCCTGCGATTCCAGTACCAGAAAAGGCTTGTACTAGGAACGGCCCGCTCGCGCCTGCTCGACGATCAAAGCAAAGCCATCAGGGTCGTGAATCGCAATTTCGGACAACATCTTACGGTTAAGTTTGATGTTACCTTTGGTCAATCCTTCGATGAAGCGACTGTAGGACATATCGTGCTGGCGTACGGCAGCGGAGATACGTGCAATCCAAAGTGAGCGAAAATCACGCTTCTTGTGTTTGCGATGGATCGTGGCCAATCGCATGGACCGGTCAACGGCCTCGGTGGCTTGACGAATCAGCTTACTACGTGATCCACGGAATCCCCGTGCCTGCTTCAGGATACGTTTACGACGCTTCCGGGACGCAGGTGCATTAGTTGCTCTTGGCATACTATTCTCCTGTCTATGCTTGAGCCCCGTTCCTCCGGCCACGGCCGAACGCCGCAGTGGAACGAATTATATCGGCTCTTTGCTTATTAAATTATTGCGGTAATGCGTTTTTCTTCGGGCTTGGACAGGATGCCCGGGCTTCGCAGATTACGCTTACGCTTGGTTGACTTGCAGGCCATCAAATGACCGGATCCGGCTTTCTTGTACTTCAAATGCCCATTGGCCGTCTTTTTGAAGCGCTTAGCAGCCGCTTTGTTCGTTTTCCGTTTTGGCATGAGCCACCTTCCTTCCGCTCTGTCACTCAGAGCGATCAACATAGAATTTCACAGAATTTGAATCGGTGAAGATACAAGGGCAAAAGGCTTGCGTCGAGCAAATATTCGCTACCTTTTGGATTTAATCCCCAACATCGACACAATATTACGGCCAACCAGCTTAGGCTGCATATCGACAACCGACACGTCTTCCAGGTCTGTAATGGCGCGCTTTACGACTTCGAAACCAATTTCGCGGTGCGCGTTTTCACGGCCTCGAAACTGAAGTGAAAGCTTAACTTTATGGCCTTTTTCGAGAAATTTTCGCGCATGGCCCGTTTTGGTCTGGTAGTCGTGCTCCCCAACATTGGCGTGGAACTTGATCTCTTTGACCGCCCGGCTGTGTACCATGGACTGCTTACGCGTCTTCTTGCGCTTAACGCTTTCGTTGTACTGATGCTTACCGAAATCCATGATCTTGCATACTGGCGGATCTGCATTCGGTGAAATCTCAACCAGATCCATACCCTGATCCTGTGCGAGCTTCAGTGCTTCGTGCGTGGGAATGACACCTGCCATTTTCCCATCAGACAGGACGCAACGGACTTTTGGCACGCGAATCCTGTGGTTTGTTCTAGTAAATGATCGAATGATCTTCCTCCTTTGTTCTCAGACACGACGACGCAGCGCAACATGCGTCACAACGCCACCAATGTCCATCTTCATTAGGCCTGCTGATGCACTTGTGCGCATTCTTCCAGGACCTGCTCAATAAACGCATCCAATGCAACTTCGCCAATATTGCCCTGCTTGCGCTCGCGCACGGCAACCTCGCCAGACTCAGCCTCTTTCGGACCCAGCACCAGCATATAAGGGATTTTCTCGGTCTGTGCACGCCGAATCTTGGCGCCAACTTTCTCCGATTTTGCATCCACGGACACGCGAATGTCGCGCGCCTGCAGTGCCTTTTCGACCTGACGGGCATAATCGATCTGATGCTCGGTGAGCGGCATCACACGTACTTGCTCAGGCGCCAACCACAATGGGAACGCACCGCCGTAATGCTCGATCAGAATACCAAAGAAACGTTCCAGGCTGCCCAGCAAGGCGCGATGCACCATGTAGGGGCGATGCTCTTTGCCGTCGTCACCAACGTAATTGAGGTCAAAGCGGTCCGGCAAATTGAAATCGAACTGAATCGTGCCCAACTGCCAGTCACGGCCGATTGCGTCCTTGATCTTCAAATCGATCTTGGGTCCGTAAAACGCACCGCCGCCTTCATCAACATCGTAGGCAATACCGGTCGACGTTAGCGCAGCCTTCAGGGACGTCGTTGCCTGATCCCAGCGCGCTTCATCGCCAACGGCTTTGGCAGGGCGAGTCGACAAATAGGCCGAAATCTCTTCGAAACCGAAAGTCCGCAGCACTTTCAGGGCAAATTGAACGGCGCTGACGACTTCTGCTTCAACTTGATCCGGCGTACAGAAAATGTGCGCGTCGTCCTGCGTAAACCCGCGCACGCGCATCAAGCCATGCAGCGTGCCACTTTTCTCGTAGCGATATACCGTGCCCAGCTCGGCGTAGCGTAAAGGCAAATCGCGATAGGATCGCTTGTTGCTCTGATAGATTTCGATATGGAAAGGACAGTTCATCGGCTTGATGAAATAGTCACTGCCGTCCACGTCCATGGGAGCAAACATGCCTTCCTTATAGAAGTCAAGATGCCCAGACGTATCCCAAAGGTTCGCGCGCCCGATGTGCGGCGTGTAGAGCAACTCGTAGCCGTTGCGGAAGTGCTCTTGACGCCAAAAGTCTTCAATGATGCTGCGTATGCGCGCACCTTTGGGGTGCCAATGAATGAGTCCGGGGCCTACATTTTCGCGGATGCTGAAAAGGTCGAGTTCGCGGCCGAGTTTACGATGATCCCGCTTGCGGGCTTCTTCAAGTAGCGCGAGAGCCTGGCGAATTTCTTTTTCGGTTCTGGCGGCGATACCGTACAGACGTTGGAACATCGGATTCGTTTCGATGCCACGATAATAGGAGCCGGCCACCGATGTGAGGCGAAACGCTCGTACATCCGCGGTCGATTCGACATGCGGGCCACGGCAGAGATCCACAAATTCACCGCAACGGTAAAACGTGATGGTCTCTCCCTCGGGAATGTCGGCAAGGCGCTCGACCTTGTAAGGCTGCCCCATCTTCTCAATCATCTCGGACGCTTCTTCACGCGTCGCTTCGATGCGTTCAAAGGGATGGTCCTCTTTGACGATTTTAGCCATCTCCCCTTCGATAGCCTCAAAGTCCTCGGGAC
>JAPKCZ010000421.1 GCA_028822745.1 Kiritimatiellia bacterium
TCAGCGCCTTCAGCAACGCACGATGTTTGACGTCGAGATGATGCGGGAAATCGGCTACTGCTCCGGCATCGAGAATTATTCGCGCCACCTGAGCGGTCGTGCGGCAGGCGAGGCGCCGGCGACCTTGATTGATTATTTT
Source organism: Kiritimatiellia bacterium (assembly GCA_028822745.1). GTDB lineage: Bacteria > Verrucomicrobiota > Kiritimatiellia > UBA8416 > JAIOPI01 > JAPKCZ01. Next base: position 140 of record JAPKCZ010000421.1, read on the forward strand.
CCAGGCGAATTCTTGACGATTGTTGATGAATCGCACGTTACGTTGTCCCAGGTTCGAGGCATGTTCAATGGGGATCAGGCACGTAAGCAAACGCTAATCGAACACGGTTTTCGGCTGCCGTCCGCTAAAGACAATCGCCCGTTGAATTTTGAGGAGTTCTTGGGGAAGGTCGGAAACATTTTGTGCACCACGGCGACACCAGGTCCGTACGAACTGGCGCGTGAACCGGATCCTGTCAAGCAAGTGTTGCGGCCGACGGGCCTGTTGGACCCCCGCATCGAGGTCCGCCCGTTGAAGAACCAGGTCGACGATCTGATGGAAGAGGTGCGCGCCGTGGCCGAGCGAGGGGATCGTATTCTAGTGACGACATTGACCAAGCGTATGGCCGAGGATTTGTCGGAATATTTGAGTGAAGCTGGATTGCGTGCAGAATATCTCCATTCCGACATCGATGCCATAGAGCGTGTTGAAGTACTGCGTCGTTTACGTCGCAAGGAGTTTGATTGCCTAATCGGGATTAACCTTCTGCGAGAAGGTTTGGATTTGCCTGAGGTTGCGCTGGTTGCGATTCTCGACGCCGACAAAGAGGGGTTTCTGCGTTCGGAGCGGTCCTTGATCCAGATTGCTGGACGAACGGCGCGACACGTCGAAGGGCGCGTCATCCTTTACGGCGACAAAATCACCGATGCTATGCGTAATATGATTAATATCACCTCTAAACGTCGCGCCGTACAGGAGGCACATAACGCGGCAAATGGGATTACGCCACGCAGCGTTGTTCGGCGTATTGATGATAGTTTGGTGGGAGCCCCGGCGGAGGATAGTTCGGCGGATCGCATGGTCGCGCGTGAATCCGGCGAAGATTTCGATGTGCAGGAGGTTATTCGCGAATTGGAGCGCGACATGCTGGAAGCTGCGCAGCGGCTGGAATTCGAACGCGCTGCTATGCTACGCGACGAAATCGACGAACTGCGTGTCGCATCCGGTCAGACGTTGACTAAAACGAAGAAATCAGGCACGGTTTCCGGTCCGTACGACGGTGAGGTGAGGCCTCATCGTACGACCAAGCATATACGGCAAAGACTTCAAAATAGTAATAAAGACGCTAAATGATACCGCGATTCTCTACATGTCTTTTGATAGCGCTCGCCGCTGTGTCCGTTTTGGGTAATGCGGCGACTTATGCCGATACGCTTCCGAAGAACGAAGAGAATGAGCCGCAGCGGCATGCCTTGCTCATTGGTTTGAATTATTCGTGGACGTTACATCCGCGCATTGCCTATGTGCACCATTCGACCCATACGCTCGGAAAAGAACTTCAATGTTACGGGTATGAAAGTCCGTGCCTGCTGCTTGGTAGAGACGCCTCACGTGAGGCCATCATGAATGCTCTCGAGGTGGTCGCTTCGCAATGCGGGGCCAACGACGAGTTACTTGTCTTTTTTGTGGGGCATGGCGTTCGGAAAATAAACAAGGACGGTAGCCGTGTGCATGCACTCATCCCTGCGGATTGCGGCAAGGACACCCCTGTCGATGAACTGTTGTTTACACGTGATGTTGTGCGCGTGCTACATGCCAGTCCAGCGCGCAACACGGCATTACTACTCAGCACGTGTCATTCTGGGCAGGTGATTGATGATCTGACGGCGATCCCGTGGTGGGAAGCTCGCGGCAGTGACCGAACGAAACCGCGTTCATTTAGTGTTTTCACCGCTTCTTCGCCAACCCAGTTGGCGTTTGGTAATGAGACGGAAACGTCGAGTTTCTTTTTTGATGCCTTGATCGAGGGGATGCGGGAGATGGCGCCTGAACACGACGATGTTGTTTCCGCTGGTGACTTACAAGGGCATATACAGAAGTACCTACGCGTCAAAACGCAGGGCCAGCAGAAGCCACAGTTCGCGCAATTCGGTCCGAATGAGTTTCAGTTCGTTCGTTGCATGGTTCGCTGACTTTTCATGTGCGATTGGCGCACGAGCATTCCTAGAATGATGATGCAAGCTGCCGCCTGTGTATAAATCGCGATATCCACGGGCCGAATGAAAAAAATCGTGCTGCTACATACGAGCAGGGTTAATCTTCCTCGCCATTTTATTCGCATTCTTGCGTAGCCTACGACGGCTGCGGCCAAACCGGCTGTCGCACATAGCACCGGGGTCAAATTGGTGATGATCTTCCATAATGACGCTGTGGCACCATCGGGTGTCAGCATTAGGAGTTCCGGGCGCAGCACGAAGGCATAGGGCAGCGCGAAACCGACCAAGGCATAGCGAAACGCTGAGCAGGCGGTACGCATGACATGCCCTTTGGCAATGGCAGCGGCCGTGTATGCTGCCAAGGCGACGGGTGGCGTCACCATCGACATCATTCCAAAATAGAAAATGAACAAGTGTGCTGCCAGCGGTGGCGTTGGCATACCATTGAGCACCTTGCCCACCAAGTTGGCCATTAGTAGATAGCAAACGGCAGAGGGCAGCCCCATGCCGAGAATCAGTGTCGATACCATTAAGAGCATCAGTGCAAGCAGCAGGGAGTGGCTCGCAAGCGGCAAGATAGCACCAGGCAGTTTGGCACCGACCCCTGTCATGGTAACGATGCCGAGAATAATGCCGACGCACGACGCTGCGGCGATCAGCGCAACACCACTTTTGGCGGCATTGACCATGGCAAGCTTCAGCCCGCCGAAGGAGACCCGTGTTGTCGCATTGAACTGACTGAGCACGGTGATGGTGATCAAGCTGATGCTTACTGCACGAAAGGGTGTTCTGCCGATTAGTAGTAATAGAATGAGTGTTGCAAAGGCGCCAAAAAAGACCACGCCCTGAAAGGGGTGTAGCGTTGCGTCCTCCGCGTGAACCGTGTCATCGGTTCGGGCGCCAATGCGTTTGGCTTGAAAATGGACACAAAGTAGAAGTGCTGTGTAGTAAAGCA
>JAPKCZ010000422.1 GCA_028822745.1 Kiritimatiellia bacterium
ATTCTCGAGCGTAGCGGGTGTGGGTTTTCTTCATCAGAGGCTTGAAATTCTGCAAGGCAGCCTGGGGTCGTGGCTTCTTAAACATTAAGAAACGAAAATCAATGGGCCTGAATGATTGGGAGTCCAATAGGGCCCTTGGCATTCAGGCTCCGATTGAGTTTACCAGAAACGAAGCCTTCGTCATCAATGAGACAGTCTGTGAATCCAAGACTCTGCATGTGCTGCGTGATGGAGGCGGCCTGCAGACGAAGATCGGCGATCTGGTCGGGTGGCACTTCGATTACCGCGGTGCTGTCGACATGACGTAGTCGTACGATTGAGAATCCCTGCTGATTCAGGAAGCCTTCGCCGGCAGAAATGCGCTCGAGCTTCTCCACCGTCACGGTCTGCCCGTAAGGGATACGTGAGCTCAGGCAAGGGCTGGCCGGTTTGTTCCAGCAACGCAGGGAAAAATGATGCGCCAGGGCGCGCACGGCCGATTTATCTAGGTCGCATTCCAGAAGCGGGCTGCGGACCTTGAATTCGGCGGCGGCCTGCAGGCCCGGTCTATAATCACCAAGATCGTCCGTATTGGTTCCGTTGAGGATCCAGCGCTCATTTTTGCTTTCGGCGAGGCTGGCTAACTCCGTATAGAGCGTGTGTTTGCAGAAATAGCAGCGATTTGCGGGGTTTTCGGCGTAATTTGGGTTCTCAAGCTCCTGCGTGTGAACGATTTCGAGTGGAATGTCATGTGCCAGACAGAAACCCTTGCCCTCATCAAGATCGCACAGTTTTAGGCTTGGCGAGGCCGAAATCGTGGCTAACATGCGCTTTTTCCCCATAAAATGGCGTGCGAGATAGGCCACCAGGGAGCTGTCGACGCCACCAGAAAAGGCCACAATCGCAAACGGGGCAGCCCGAAACCACTGTTCAAGGGCTGTCAATTGGGTTTGAAGCGTTGCGGTCATGGCAAACACTATACTATAACGAACCGGTCCGCTGCTACAGCCGATTTTATGCATTAAATGAAAACACCAACGTCTTGGGCGTTGACAACAGTGCCGAAGTTGCTATTGTGCTTGGCTTTTCGCTAAAGGGCAGAACCCCATGGAGTGTCGTCGATGAAACGGACATACCAACCGTCACGAATCAAACGTAAACGCAAGATTGGCTTTCGAGCCCGCATGGCTACGGTCGGCGGTCGAAATGTGATCGCTCGCCGTCGTAAAAAAGGCCGGGCAAAGCTGACTGTGGTTTAAAGGCCGATGTCTACTGTCGGGGAAGAATCAGAGGCCAAGCCTTCGGGTGGCCGATGCCTATTTCCTCGCAGTAAACGTCTGCTTAGCTCGGAACAAATTTCCGAAGCGTTCCAGAGTCGTTCCGCATATCGGGGGAGGTTCCTGATCATACGGCTTCGCCAAGGACCTGACGCGTCATGTCGCGTGGGGGTCGTGGCGGGGAAAAAAACGTTCCGCAGGGCCGTGGATCGATGCCGTGCTAAGCGGCTCATGCGCGAGTCCTTTCGTCTCAACCAGGCGTCCTTTTGCGGTGACTGCGATATCGTTCTTATAGCAAAGCAATCCATTCTTAACGCTGCGATGCAGGAAGTCGCAAAGGATTTATTGGCCGTCGGAAGACGAGCCGGAGTGATTAAACCGAGCCAAGGAAAGGCCGAAAACGAATAGTCGTATAGGTGTCCCATTCGGGGTGTTTTGCGCTAGTCTCGCGACCCTTTATAATGAATAAAATCGAAACAACGGTTGTTGCTGTTCTCTTTGCCGCGCTTATCGGGTGGGGTTTCTACCAGTCGAAGAAAGCGCCTGCCCCGCAGCCCCAAGCGCTCGCTCAGAACGCGGTGCCCGGTCAGCAGCCCAACGCAGGCACTGTGGTATCTGCGATTGTGGATGGCACAATCGTGTCGCCTACGACTGCCGCAGCAGCGGACGGTGCCGTCGTCACGCCAGCGGTCACGCGTAAACCTGAGCAGACGGTCACACTATCGTCCGATGATGTCGTGTTGACCATGTCGTCGCACGGTGGCGGGGTCGTGGATGTGCAAGTGTCGAACTACCTCGAAACCAAAGCTGATGAAAGCGGCCCGCTCCATCTCAATTTCGGAGCACAGCCTGCGTTGACTTACCTCAATCTGGAGGGGCTGGGTCTCAGTGGCGAGTTTACGGTGAAATCCGATGGGACAGAAGCTGTCCTCGTCGCCAAAGCACCGAATGGCCTGACCTTGACCCGCCGTGTGACGCTGAAAGAACACTATCGTTTCAGCGTGGAAGATACCTTCTCCAACACCGGCAGCAATATGTTGAGCATGGATGGGTATAGCATTTCGCTCGGCGCCATGAGTCTCGTCAAAACGACCGCTCGCACACCGGGTTACACCTATCTGGGAATCGACACGCTGGCTTCTGGTGAAAAAGGCAAGGTGAAGCACTGGGGTAAAAAGATGAACGATGTCTTCGGCGTGAAATCCGCAGGCTGTTCTACCCCCAACGCGTTTGGGCTTCCCGCTGCGGCTACCAAATCTGTCGACTTTCCGGTCGATTGGGTGGCGGCCAAGAATAAGTTCTTTGTGCAGATCCTGGCGCCGGAAGGTGGCGCCGTGAATTGCAACCTTCAGGCGTTTCGCGACATGAGCTCGACCAACGCCTTGGTCATCGATGCGGTTGCGGGGGATCTGGAATTTGACGCCATGGCGTTGCCCCCAGGCGAGTCATTCACGCGCGCTTACAGCTATTATGTTGGTCCCAAAAAAGACAAGGTGCTTAAGCTGCTGGAGAACCGCCAGCGCGAAGTGATGCAGTTCGGTTGGTTCGGCTGGTACCGGGGCGTTTGCCGCGGCTTGCTCTGGACCTTGAATGCGATTCACTCGGTATTACCAAACTATGGAATCGCGATCATTCTATTGACCGTTTTGGTTCGTCTCTTGTTCTGGCCTATTCTGCAGAAGAGCACCGAGCATATGCGCCGCATGCAGAAAGTGCAGCCGCTCATGACGGCGATTCGCGAAAAGCACAAAGAAGATCCGCAGAAAATGAACACGGCCATGATGGCGCTATATAAGGAGCACAAGGT
>JAPKCZ010000423.1 GCA_028822745.1 Kiritimatiellia bacterium
GTACATTGCCGTCACGACCGCCGGTAGGGCCGTTGGCGCGTCCAAGCCATTGACGAAAGATGTTAAGCAGTGTCTCGCCGCGGCCCACGTGCACGACCATGTTGCGGATGCAGGGGGCATAGAGATCTTGCGGGGCACCCGCGGCAGCGGATGCTGCACCAATGGCTTCCTGGCCGATGCCGACATAAACGCCGCCTTGGATACGGCCCTGATGGTAAAGGCGAATGAGGCGCTCTTCTGTGGCCCGGGACTGCTGCATCCACTCGAGCATGGCGCGCAAAACGCTACCGTCCGTGGACGCGCTCTGTGCTTCAGCCTTGCTGGCTGCGGTATTTGTGGAAAGGTCACTCGTTGCCATTACGTAAAGATGTCGTACCGCGCCTGCGAGTGCAAGTAATTCCGCTCGAGACGCGTATCGAATTTGGGGCAGCGGTTGAGGTGACGTCTTAGGCTGAACGGGTCACGTGCCGCGCGAGCACGTCGTGCACGTCGGTGGCCGCGATGGTCGTTCGCTCAAGCAGTTGCTTCTGTTGCGTGATCAGCACGGGGTATTCGTCGGGTGATCCGGGCGCAACGCCATGCGAGCCGCGAACGCGCGTGGCGTCGAGCGGGATGACGTCCATCAGCACACGCATGCCAAATTTCTTCTGGATAAGTCGCTTGAGAATTGTCGCTTTGGAGCGCCATGCAGGCTCTGCCAGGAATAACTCGACGGGGTCATAGCCGGGCTTGCGATGAATATCCACGGTACGGGCGAAATCGGGCGCGACGGCATCGTCGTTCCAGTAGTAATACGTGAACCAGGCGTCCGGTTCAGCCAAGGCAATCAATTCGCCTGAGCGTGAATGGTCCAATCCCGCCTCACGTTTTTCGTCGTGGTCGAGCACTTTTGCGACCCCGGGTACGGCTTCCAGTAAGGGTTTGACGGCGGCTCGGTCTGTATCGGGCTTGAGGTAGATGTGCGCGACTTGATGGTCTGCCACGGCAAAGGCCGCACTGGCGCCGGCGTCGAGATACTCGCGATCCATTTCCTTTCGGATGGCGAGAAAGCCGTTTTCGCGCAACACGCGATTGAGATGCACGGGGCGAGACACCGATTGAATGCCATATTCGGATACGATGACGACGTGTGCGCCGCTGGCCGTGAAGTGGTCGATCAGCTTGCCGCAAACGGTGTCGATTTCGCTCAAGTCTTTGGCAATGGCAGGGTCATCGGGACCGAGGCGCTGCAAATTGTAGTCGAGGTGCGGCAGATAAATCAGACTCAGTGTACAGGGCGTCGCTTTGTCAGATAGGATGGCGGCGTCGGCGATCCAGTCCGAGCACTTGATCGAGGTGGCGGGGCCCCAGAAGTTGAACAACGGGAAGGTGCCGAGGTCGTTCTGGAGGTGATCGCGCAGCGCGGCGGGATGGGTGTGAATGTCTGGCAGCTTTCGGCCGTCGGCCGGGTACATGGGGCGCGGCGTGACGGCAACGTCAATGTTGGGGTACATGTTGTACCACCAAAAGAAATTGGCACAGCTGAAGGTGGGGTCGGTCTGGCGTAAGGTGTCCCAAAGCTTTGGTCCCTGAACAAGCGCGTTGGATTGCTTCCAGAAGTTGACCTCGGCTTGATCGCGGTCGTACCACCCGTTGGCGACGATGCCGTGGTCGGTCGGTGGCTTTCCGGTGAGGTAGGTGCTTTGCACGGAGCAGGTGACGCCCGGAAGCATGGGCTCGATGCGTGCCATGGCGCCTTGTTGTGCAAACTGCTGCAGTCGCGGGGTGTGCCTGCCGATCAGGCTCGGGGTTAGGCCAACCACGTTGATGACAACGGTGCGTTGCATGATCAGGTGCCCTTAATGTAGCGATGCAGCACGGTGACGGCGGCCATGGCGAGTAAGGGAACAGCAACCCAGGTGACGTCGCATGTGGCGACGAGTACGGCGTCGAAAAGGCAGATTGCGGCGAGCAATTTCCCGATGCTTGGGCCGACAGGGCTGTCGGGGCGTAGCCACAGGTTGCGCAGCGCGAACGTGACCCAGATCAGGAAGACGAGGTTTAGAATCAGTGCCACCGGCTGGTGCACGGATATACCCATCATCAAAACGGGAATCCAGAGCGTGCCAAGCGCGGCCAATCGGGAGGGGGTGGCCTTGACGTTTGATTCGTCGCGCGCCAGCCAGGTCACGGTGGCGACATAAAGCATCAGCAGGCCACCCATCGACTGGGTCTGGGCGGGAATGGCGCCCGTGGCGCACAACGCCGCCATGACGTAAATCATGCTACGGCATGCCCCCATAACCAGTGGGGCGACCGGATTCACTTTGTGCCGCCAGTTATAAACGAAAATAAGACCGATCAATGCGGTGCCCGCGGCCATGCCCTTGGGGAACGAGGCGAGCAAGAGCAGCCCGATGATAAATAGGATCACGGTTGCTTGGATGGCTGATCGGCGTGACAGGCGCCCGGAAGGCAAGGGGCGCTCTGGCCGTTCGCGGCGGTCAACGGCTTCGTCGCACAGGTCGTTTAGAATCATGCCTGCCGAATAGGTGCATAGCAGCGAGAGGCTGATCACGCCCAGCATCGCCGGATCGACGGTCCCTGTGGCGATACACAAACCGGCGGCAACGTTACTGACGAGGGTGGGCGCGTTGGAAATGCGGGTGATGTCCAACCATGCGCGAAGCACAGAGGGCGGGGGCGATGGGGCTAGGGTTAGCTTCGGTTCGGACATGGATTAAAGTTCCCCGTTGGAAAAGCAATCTCGTACCCAGGCGTATTCCCGAATGATGGAGTCCGTCAAACCGAGCTTCAGGTTCGCCGGCAACACATCCCATGTGTAGGTTTCGATTTCGAAATGTTGGGTAATGGGCGCGCGCCGGTGGATCTCCAGCAGCTCGCGAATGTTGAATTGTGTGGATTGCAGTGGGTCGAACGCATCCGCAAAAATGGGGACATGGAAATGGATCCGCCACTCGTCTGTGTCCGCACAGGGGCCCGCGGTCAGCGCGTCGTGTAGGTCGGGAAAACGCACGAAGCTACCGTCTTTTCGTCGTCCAACGACCTGGTGGAGAT
>JAPKCZ010000022.1 GCA_028822745.1 Kiritimatiellia bacterium
CACGCCTTCGCCCGCCATTCACCAATAAGCCCTTGATCTGACGCAATCTATGCATTCTTGTCACGACGTTGATGAATGGATCAGGCTAGCATCCCAAATCAGAACTCGTCGAATGCCACATGCTCAGCGGGCACACCCATCTCGTCTAGCATCGCGCGTGCAGACTGGGTCATGGCCTGGGGCCCACAGAGGTAATACTCGATGGCGGTGGGATCTGGGTGGGTGTTGAGATGCTCGCGGCGCAGCACGTCATGAATCAGGCCTGTGTGCGACTCCCGGCGGTCCTTCTGTCATCGTCGTCACCCACGAGGCGAAGTTCTGCCTTGCTCGCGCCCGTACCGCGTTCGCCGTTTCTGAGCGCACGCCGATGGATTGGGTTCTGTTCCTGCGCGTCACCAATCTCTTTGACGAACGCTACTACGCGGCCGGGCGTGATAATCCGTTTGTGTTTTTTGAGTCGCCCCAGAACCCGCGCTGGATCACGGCGGGTGTCCGCGCCAGTTTTTAGTCCACGCCGTTCGGGCTAGAGGTGGCTTAGAAGTGACAGCTCTGACCCCTGCCTCCTGCGCAGCCCGCCCGCGGCATGAGTGGCGCTGACGACCGGCAAAATCGCTAACTTAACGGTTCCCTGAAACCTGCCGTTAAGTGCCTCTCCGGGCTCTCTCTGTCTATAGATGCGAGAGTTACGCTGTCGAATGCAGGCTTTTCCTCCTGGCTCAGGGTAAAAAAAGGGCGGCAATTTTTTGCCGCCCTTTGTCGTGACATTTTAGTATTGGACTAGATTTTGTATGCCTTCTTCCAGCCTTCTCTTGGCTTGCGGCCCATCAGAGCCCTTGCCTCTTTGTCCTTGAAGCGCATCTTCCTGGCGCTGAACCTGATCTTCTTGTCAACTTTTTCGGCAACAGGACCCATATTGATGATCGCGGTCATCTTGCCTGCATAACCAAAGTTGGAGCATGTCTCGTTCCATTCCATCTTGCCTTGGATGGCATCAATGAATTGATTATGAATATTGCCTTTTGATTCTGGAACCAGCTGATCAACCTCGGGCTGAATGAGCTGGCCACCCACGTATACTTTCGGACTACTGTTGTAATCACTTGCTGTAATAAGTATACCCTTCTCACCCATAAACATGCTTCCTGTTCTCGGCAGTTCAGCTTCGCCCATTTCTTCAGGTTTTTCAGGCTTGAGGTTGCCGTCATACCAGTAGCAATCGAACCCCGGGCAATCGCCCGACTTGTCAAATGCCCATTTGATTATCTCTTTTGTGGGGAACTGATCGTTCGTGCGTCCTTCAACCAGGATAGGTTCGATTGTGCAGTTGTAATCAGGTTTCATGATCTGGAACATGGCGTTCATTGTGTGACATGACATATCACCGAGCGCGCCGCATCCGAAATCGTAATAACCGCGCCAGTCGAAGTCCAGCTCACCGTGGAAAGCACGCATTGGCGATGGGCCTATCCAGGATTCCCAGTCAAGATGCTCAGGAATGGGTAGGCCTTCACCCTCAGGTTTGTTGTTACCCTGTGGCCATATAGGACGGTTCGTCCAGGTTTTGACCTCGCGAACTTTTCCAATGACATCTGAATGGATGATGTTGTAGCAATCGCGCCAGCCCTGCTGTGCGTTACCCTGATTACCCATCTGTGTAACAAGTTTCTTCTTCTTGGCCATTTTGGCTAATTCAAGACATTCTGTAATGCTCCATGCCAGTGGCTTTTCGCAATAAACAGCTTTGCCTGCATCAAGCGCCATCATGGCTGCTGCAAAATGGTGCTGGTCAGGAGTCGCGACGATGACCGCATCGATATTGTCCATCTCGTTCTCGTACATTTCATAATAATTCGTGTACTTCTTGAGTTTGGGCATGTTCTTCTCGTTGAACATACCGATGACCTTTCTGTTTGTATCACAGGCCGCCACAAATTCATTGGATCTCCACATGCCATAGTGGGCTTTGCCTCTGCCGCTGCAACCGATCTGAGCGAAACGGATCTTCTTGTCGGGTTCTGCGCCAAAAATGGGTACGACGCTTGCAAATGAAGCGACCGCCGCGCCAGCTGCCGAATTCTTGATGAACTGTCTTCTGTTAATAGCCACTACACTCTCCTGATTGAGTAATTTTTAAGCTGATGTCTGATCGACAGCAACTCCGCTGTTAGCGTTTTCGCCTGCAATACGTTCACCGCTTATTTTTCTCGGCACCCGTCGTATTCACATAACCTCAATTAATAATAATCGGTTCTGCTGAAAAAGTCGGGCTCGGTCCCGACCGCAAATTGAGACTTTTGCAGTAGAATCAGTAAATCCTGTATTATTATTCCCAATACTTAAACCCTTTTCGCTGCCGATAGCCAAAAACTATATATATCGGTTTGGGTTTACGCGAGGTCGTTCTGGACCTACCTTTTCGCGGTGGTGCGAAGGCTTCCTGAATACTGCTTTAAGCCATCCGTGCATGATTTCTACGGAACGGTTAAGAATTTCACAGAAGGTCGCAAAGGACGCTAAGTTGCGGCCAACACGTCCGCCGTAGGCTTTGCGAAGGAGGAAGGCCGCCCTTTGCGTTCTTCGCGACCTTCTGTAAATGGTTTTAGATTTTGACGCTGGAAGAGCTTAAGGTGGCAGCATTCGGGACAGACCTGAAGATTTCCAGATCGCTTACGTCTCGATTTGCGCAATTCCTATTTGTTGATATTCTAGTGAAGATTCTTCACCTCAAAGGCGGGGCTATTTTCGTGACTAATGTTGTCGAGATTCTGAGCAAACTTGTGGCCTGTCCAAGCGTGAACCCTATGCGGAGCGATGCGTGGGCTGAGCCGTTCGGCGAAGCAAGGCTCGTGGCGCTACTGACGTCGATCCTGACGGATCTAGGTGCCGACGTGCAGGTGGCGGAAATTGCCCCGGGCCGCCCAAATCTTGTGGCGCGCTTCGTTGGCGAGCGGGATGACTGTTCGTTGATGTTCGAAGCGCATTCCGACACGGTGCAAGTCGCAGATATGGCTATTTCGCCTTTTGAACCCGTGCTGCGCGACGGCCGTTTGTACGGGCGGGGGGCTTGCGATACCAAGGGGCCGATGGCGGCCATGCTGGCGGCGATTGCGCGTACAGTTGGTGAGGGAAAACCACCGCTGACATTATACTTTGCCTCCACCTGCGACGAGGAGGTGGGCGCGACGGGGGCCACCGGACTCATGCAGAGTGGATTTCGCCCAACGATGGCTGTCGTTGCGGAACCTACGGATCTAAATGTGTGTTACGCCCACAAAGGTGTGCTGCATTGGTCGATCGATATTGCGGGCAAGCCGGCACACAGCTCGATGCCCGACCTTGGCGTTAGCGCGATTTACCCAATGGCCCATATCGTGCAGGCCATCGAGACGCAGTTGCAGGCCGTACTCAAACAACGCGTACACCCCGTGCTTGGGCAAGCGACGATCAGTGTGGGGCTGGTGCATGGCGGCACGCAGGTGAATGTCGTGCCTTCAAGCTGTCAGGCGTTAATTGATCGCCGGATGTTACCTTCCGAGGATGTGGAGCAGGCGACGGCGGAACTTCAGCATATCGTGGATGAGGTCATGCAGGGATACCCGGGTGCTGAGGCCCGCCTGGAGCCCGTTGACTACTATCCGCCACTGGATACACCGCAGGAAAGTGGCGTGGCGCGTATGGCGCACGACGCCGTCGCCGCTGTGCTGAACAGCGCGTCTTTCGTCACAGCGCCTTGGTGTTCCAATGCAGGCGTGTTTTCTGCAGCAGGTGTGCCGTCCATTCTTTTCGGGCCTGGATCCATTCGGCAGGCGCACACGCGAGATGAGTATATTGAGGTGGACGCATTGCATCAGGCCGTTGATGTCTACTCGGATATCATTCGCCGAAGTGGCGACGTGTCTTACGTGAACGGCAACGACGCGAGCGCGTGATGCGCGCGCCTTTCGCGGTCACAAAAAAAGAGCCGCGGCGCATACGTCCGCGGCTCTCTCGTAACGCACACTCCCGAGAGTGCGGTGTCGCAAAGCTGGGTATTTTGGATTAGTCGTTAAACTTGGGTTGCCGCCCTTGCCTCCAATTCAGCTTTGTTTCACACCCCCTTAATAAGCATACCGCATGCCAGAATGGTGCGACGCGTAAATCAATGCGGCATCTTGACAGAATGATCACATTTGGCCCTAAAAGCTGCCGAAAGGGTGTCTTTTCTGTCTTTTTCGTTTTGTATCGTCTCGAGAGTGATTCTTCCATGTGGGACACAATGAAACACTTCGGCGTAAAAGTGTGACAGTTGGTGTCGCGTTTCGCTACAGCCTTTGTTGCCATCATGGTTTTAATTGTGATATCTTCGGCGACCATGACTCAGCTACAAGGCATCATTCGAAAAATGCACACACTCCTTCAGGAGCCCGTTCACTACGAGCTTCCTGTGGGTGAGGACCGCGTTGCACTCAACGGACTGTTGGGCAAGAGCATCACGATGTTTCACGCCGGGGAAATTTTTTGCATCGCCTGTGGCAAGCGCACCAGCAAATCTTATTCACAGGGATACTGCTTTCCTTGTTTTCAAGGTTCCGCAGATTGTTCACCTTGTATCATTCGCCCAGACCTGTGTCGTGCCCATGAAGGTTTCGGTCGCGACATGGAATGGGAACGCGAAAACCATTTGGTTGATCAAGCCGTTTATGTTGCATGGACCGGGGGCCTGAAGGTCGGCGTGACACGTGCCAACAACGTGCATACCCGTTGGGTTGATCAGGGCGCAACGCGTGCGGTCGTTTTGGCGGTGACGCCCAACCGACACATTTCCGGATTGGTCGAAAGCAGTCTCAAGGCGCACATTTCCGACAGGACGAATTGGCGGCGCATGTTGAGTGACGGCGAAATTGAGGCCGCGGATGTGTTACGTGCGAAGCACGGTCTGGGGACGCGCCTGGACGCAGAGCTGCAAACCTACTTGAGCGATGACGACTTCGTTACCGAGATCACGTATCCTGTGCTGGAGTTTCCGGCGAAAGTAAAGTCGCTCTCCTTCGACAAGCAACCGATGATTGCAGGCGTTCTACAGGGAATCAAGGGGCAGTACCTGATGCTGGATGGCGGGCGCGTCTTGAATGTTCGCAAACATCAAGGCTACAGCATCGCGTTTGAAGCTTCCTGAGCCATTCCGTTGCTCCTGCGCTGGGGTGCCAGGCTCTAATCGGTTGGCCCAATATGTTCAAGTCCTATGGCCTTCAGTGGAATATAGAAGCCCTTATCCTCCCACGTCCACCAACGACGCGTTTCCTCGCGTATGTCAACGTCGCTGAAGGTACACGTGAAAAGGCGAGCTCGGACATATCGCGGTGGGGTTTGCGGAAAGGGATTGGTTTTCAGTAGGCGTGTGACGTCGGGACTGTTCTCAAGCAACCCTTTCAGAAAACGTCCAAACCAAGGCGCGTATCTTGCGTCGCCCAATGCGGCAAACCACATTTGCCAGTCGAGGCGTGGCATGTGGGGCGCCACGAATGTGGGCGCGTGTGACCTTAGGCCCGGCTTCCAACGAAATTCGTAGTCGACCCAATGCTGTCCGTCGGCGCTGCCCTGTACGATAATCTCAGGTCGTCTTTCGGTCATGTTGGCAAAGAGCCCGTAGTGACCAACCGAGCGGAAGCGATACACGGCCGCGCCAAGTTTTTTAGAGATTTCGGGTATGTCGGCGGCGGGATTCAGGGCCGACAGCGCGCTAGGGCGCTCGTTCTGGGGGAGTGACTGAATGCGCCGTGTTTTCCAGACGAGAACCGTTTTTTGCAGGATCTGCCACGTATGCGGAAGGGTCAACAGAAGCCACCCAGATGTGAGCGCGAAAAGCGTCAGCCTTCCCAGGCCGCGCCACAAATGCTGTGTCGCGTGCGTATGCGTCGGAGGCGTGTGTGTCGACGTCGCGCGACGCCATTGCGCGGGCCAGAAGTGGTCGTCGAGCAAAGGAATACAGAGCACGACGGTCAGCCCGTTAAAGAAGCCGTAGTTGCCTGTTGCTGCGATAACGAGCATCAAAAGAATCGTCGCCAGCGCGCCGAAGCGTCTCAGTCGGCGTGGCGCAAAGAACAGAAAGGGGACGACCAGTTCGATGGTAAACAAAAGGGCCGTGGAGCCTGTGTGGAACCAGTCCGGCAGGTGATGCATATGCCAAGCCAGTCGCGTGGGGAGTGGCTGTGTCCAGTAGTGGTGCTGCAGCGCGGTCAGGTTCCACCATGTGTCGTCGCCGCTGGCCAGTTTGACAAGGCCTGAACGAAGCATGAGTCGAAAAACCAACCAATGCATCAAGAAGATGGCAATACGAGAAGGCGGTCTGCCGCCCGCACGTTTCAAGCGGCGGTGAAAGGGCGCCAGAAAAATGGCTAGAAAACTGGTTTCGAGCAGCAGAATGTCCCACTGGTATCCCGTAAAGACCTGACCTGCTGTCGCTAATGAAAGATACGAGGCCCAGAGCAGGAAAAGGAGCAGCCCGGGCAGTGCGCCGGTCGTCAGTAGGACGAAAGACAATGCGGTGCCGGTGGCGCACAGGGCGTGAAGCATGCCGTCTGTTGGCGACAGCCAGAAAAGCGTTGGCCAACGCATGAACCCCTGCATGGCGCCGTCGTTTCCCAATCCTTCAACGATGCGGGCTGCGGGCAGGATGCCGTCACGGCCAATGAGGCCTTCGACCTGCCCCCAGAAGGAAACAAAGGCGACGAAAAAAATCAGAGCGAGGCCGCGAATAAACAACCAGCGCGACAATGTGTATTGGCTCGGGCCGTGATGCTTTCCGAATAGAAATAGGCAGGCCCGCGAGACGTGAGCACGATGTCGCGCGGTGATGTCGTAAATCGCGTTCATGAGTGTACCCAGCGGACGAATGCCATAGAGGCACAGGGGCAGCTTTCGAAAGAAGGAATAGCGCAAACAGTCCATGATGGCATGGGCGCCGGAGCGAACACGGCCATCGGTTTCGATAAACTGGATGGCTGCTTCGAAATCTGCTTCAGGAATGGCTGAAAAATCACCATGCAGATCTTGTGCGGCCCTGTAGGTGATTCGTTTTGCTGTGAGGAGGCGCAATCGATTGACCGACCGGCGGCAGAACCCGCAATCGCCGTCATAAACCATGGTTGGTTCTACAGGCGGGTCGGATACGGTGCGTAATTCGCCGTGGGGGCCAGTTGCTGACATGCCTTATCCTAGCATAACGCACGTATTTGTAACGTGCTTCGATGTGGGACGGGTCAGGCGCTAGCCTGATCAATTCATCAACGTCGTGACGAGAATGGATAGATTGCGTCAGATCAAGGGCTTATTGGTGAATGGCGGGCGAAGGCGTGCAGCTGCACGTCGAGGTCGGCATTCGTCGATAAGTGATTGAGATGGCGTGAGATATACATTCGCAGTAGATTTTGGTGAATAGATCAGGCTAGGGTGGCGCCTATAGCGTGTTGGCGTTCATGATGCGAATCTGCGATTCGCCGGATTCTATGCTCAGGTACTTGACCAGTAGGGAGACACGATTGTCCTCGTTTAGGGAATCCCAGAAACGTTCAAGCGCATCATCTGGATCGTCGTGCAAGGGCATCGGTTGTGGTTCGCCGGCAAAGGAGGGTAGCGGGCTACCGTCGCCAATGTAGGTCGACACATAGTGGCCGATTCCGGCGACCGGGGCCGTATAGTGATAGAATTGGCGCGTGGCCTGGTGCGGGTTGTTGTCGATCGACTTCAAGACACTCAGCGAGTAGGCATGCTCCTGGCCCGGTGTCAGAATGCCTGAAATGCGCGGCGTGAAATTGGGTGCGTCCGGCTCAAAGGTGCGTGTTTTGAGGGCGGATTCAAAGCTGCCTCCGCTTTTGAGGGCGTCAAAAATGGTGTCTGTCTGGTCGCCATTACTGACGATATGCGCATCGCCGTGTACACGCACGCAGTTGTAAATGATCAGGGAGGGATCTTCGACGCGGGATTCGTCAAAGGGGGCTGTGCGCACGGTGCTTCCGTCATGGACAAAAATCCGGTTCCGGCTGTTGCTGCTCCGACCCATGATCCAGTAAACCTGAACAAAGTTCGATCCATCGGGAGACAGGCCCATGATGATACCGCGGCCCGGGTATGCATTGGATTGAAGTGCCTCTAGGTTGGATTCTGGATCGTTTAGCAAGGTCTCTCCTCGTATTTTTGAAAGGTGAAGGCGGAATCTACGCCAAAATGGAACAAAAGACAAGTCTATGCGCATCGGTCATTTCCTTTGCACGCAAGCAATTCCGGCTGTATTATGTGTCAAATTGTCTCGCATGGCTGTGTGGCTATGGTGAACAACGACTATTTGAGTGTGGTCAATGAATAATGGTTTTCTTGATAAACTGATCGAACGCTTGGATCGCTTGGATCCAGAGAGTCTGCAGCGCCATTTTCTGAGCCTGGTTCAGGATCGTGGCCTCTTGGAGACTATATTCCAGTCGATTCAGGAAGGTGTGGTCGTCATTGATGATCAAGGGTGTATGACGTACGCCAATCGCGCGGCCGAACAGATGCTTGGATTTTCGCTGGAACAGCTGCGTGGACGCCCCGCCGAGAAGGCCCTGCGGGATCTGGACTGGAACACCATTTTGAACCCTGCCGGGGCCGCTGATTGGTCCAAACTGACAACAGGCGAGATGGAAGTGACGTATCCAGCCCATCGTTTCGTCAGTTTTTACGCGGTACCGTTGGCCGAAGAGAATGAAGATGCCCGCGGCGCGGTGATTATTCTACGGGACGTGAGCCGGCAGCGCGAAAAAGAGGCGGACCTTCTTGAAACCGAGCGCATTGATGCCGTGAAACTTCTCGCGGCAGGCGTTGCGCACGAAATTGGAAATCCGCTTAATGCGCTGACGATCCACCTGCAACTCCTCGAGCGTGAAATCCGAGGGTTGGATGGCGATACGGCCACCGGACTCAAGGAGTTGGTTGACGTGGCTTCCGCCGAAGTGTCGCGCCTCGATCTGATCATCACGCAGTTTCTGAAGGCGATTCGACCTTCTGCGCCGCAGACCAAGCCAGAAGACATGCAAACGTTGTTGCAAGAAACGCTGGGGCTGATGCAGCAGGAAGTTGAGAATTGCGACATCGAGGTGAAGATGGATTTCCCCGCAACCGTTCCGACCATCAATGTTGATCGCGATCAGATGAAGCAGGTGATTTACAACGTGGTAAAGAACGCGATACAGGCCGTGACAGGACAAGGGCTTCTGCATATCACGCTGTCGCAATCCGACAACTACTTGAATATTGAATTTCGCGATAACGGGAAGGGCATTAACCCCGAAGACTTGGGGCGAATTTTCGATCCCTATCACACGACAAAGAGTAGCGGCTCCGGCCTGGGGCTCATGATCGTGCAGCGCATCATTCAGGATCATGGCGGACAGATTGACGTGGAAAGCAAGTTAAACGAGGGCACGCGCATCACGCTGCGTCTGCCACTCGCTGACCGTCGGGTGCGGTTATTGCACCAGTCCACAGCCGATGCACGCCCCGGCGAGGACGTTTTCGCAGCCCGGACTGCGACGCCGCCAGAAGAAGGAGACAGCGACTCATCATGAACCTCAAAAAATCCGAAATCCCGAAGGCGCGCGTCTTGATCGTCGATGACGACAAGAACACGCGCGACGGTTTGCATCGCGCATTGCGTTCGTCCTACCAAGTGCTTGTTGCCGACAATGGCGCGACGGCACTCGATATTTTACGCTCAGAGGATGTGGATATCCTGTTGAGTGACATTCGCATGCCCGGCATGGATGGGCTAACCCTGTTGCAGCGAGCCTTGGCGACGCAGCCAGACCTGATTTGTGTTCTGTTGACCGCCTATGGCAACGTCGAGACCGCGGTTGAAGCCATGAAGCGCGGCGCGTTCGATTTTCTGATGAAACCCGTGAACCTGGATCATTTGGATCTGTTGCTACAGCGTGCCATGCGCACCATGCAGGTCGAGCGTGAAAATGCGGATCTCAAGGCCCAACTTAACGACAAGTTCGGTCTCGAGAACTTTATCGGTAATTCGCACGCCATGGAACAAGTGTTCGACCTCATCCAGCAAGCGGCACCGACACAGGCCTCCGTTCTGATCCAGGGTGAGAGCGGTACAGGCAAAGAACTTGTGGCGCATGCCCTGCACACGCTGAGCACACGCGCCAAGGGGCCTTTTGTCGCCGTCCATTGTGCCTCACTGTCCGATCAACTTCTCGAGAGCGAATTGTTTGGCCACGAAAAGGGTGCATTCACCGGCGCCATGGCGCGTCGCAAGGGGCGCTTTGAAATGGCCGATGGTGGGTCACTTTTTCTGGATGAAATTTCTGAAATTGATCCTTCCGTACAGGTCTAGCTGCTACGCGTTCTGGAGGAGCGACGCTTTGAGCGTGTTGGCGGCGATGAACCCGTTGATGTCGATATTCGTCTTATTGCGGCAACGAACCGGAACCTAAAGCAACTCGTGGCAGACGGCAACTTTCGCGAGGACCTCTATTTTCGTCTCGATGTGATCACGGTAGATATACCGCCGTTGCGTGATCGCGGTGATGATGTCGCGCTTCTGGCCAGCCGCTTCATTCACGAGTTCAGCGAGAAAAATGGGAAAGCGGTGGACGGTATCACGGCAGATGCCATGTCGATGCTTGCAGCGTATAGTTGGCCCGGAAACGTCCGTGAACTTCGAAACACGATTGAGAAAATGGTCGTGCTGACCCGTGGAGAGCGTTTGACGGCCCGCGACATTCCGCCGTCCTTGCGTAGTGAAGTGGGCGGGGGCAGCGTCAATGCCCCACGCCGTAGCGGCATGATCGCCGCGCCGGATTCTCTCGCCGACGCGGAGCGTGCCATGATCTATCGGGCCCTTGAAAAACATGGGGACAATCGCACGAAAGCCGCAGAGGAACTTGGCATTAGTCGTCGCACATTGCATCGCAAACTCAGGCAGTACAACGAAGACGTTCTCGAGAGCACCGGAGATGACGGTCCTGGATCGGCGGGCGAGGGAGGAGCGGTGTCATGAGTTATGGTCTTCAGGATTGGGTTAACGGTTTGAGCGAAGGGAAAGGCGTGACGGTGATTCGCGGGTTTCTGTGGGTCGCCTTTTTGGCCAGTTTTCTTGGGCTGCACTACTTTACGCAATATGGAGGGCTGACGCGCAGTGATGCCATGGATCAAGCGCAGGTCGCGCGCAATCTCGCCATGAACGGGCGCTTTGAAACACACGTGGTCCGCCCGCTGGATTGTTGGATTTTTGATCGCGGGTCAAAACCGTTGAATACATCTGGGGCCATTCCCGAGATTCGCATGGCCCCGGCCTATCCCTGGTTGCTGTCGCTGGTGATGCCGTCGACGCCGCCCACGGCGGCAGCGATGGCCGTACGGCGGGATGTTGTGCGTGCGGAGCGACACGTTATTCCCGTTCTTGGTGTCCTGTTAACGATCGCCACGGGGTTTGTCCTCTTCGGGTTGGGCTTACACCTTTTCGATGGTCGCGTCGCCCGTGTTTCCTTGATGGTCTACGGCGTGACTGCGTCCGTCCATCAGGCCGCGTTTTCCGGCACCGGTTTACCATTGAGTATTTTTCTTGTCACTGCGCTGATCGCGCTGTGTGTATGGGTGCGCCCTGACGGGGCTTCGTCGCGAGTGAGCGTGATGTCCTGGTGTGGTCTTGTGGTGGTGGGGCTCTTGACGGCAGCGTGCATGCTGTCCAACTATGCATTGGCGCTCATGCTGCTCCCCGTTTGTCTGATTTTGGGTGCGTCGTGTGGGCGTTATCGATGGCCGGCCGTCGGGCTGGTTTTCCTGCTTTCGATTGGCTTGGTTTTGCCGTGGCTCATTCGAAACCTGAATGTGTCGGGTCAGCTTCTGGGCGCAGCCCCTTTTGCGACGCTGCATGATTCATTGCTTTACGCAGGTGCGGATGTGGATCGTGCGATGACGCCGTTGACGCACCGATCGTATCTGTTGCCTGCTATTCGCTTAAAGGTATTGGAGGGGCTGGGCACCACCATGGATGAGCATTTCCGCCTTTTGGGCGGAGGTCTGGTGGTTTGCTGTTTCTGGGTCTCGCTGTTTTATCGATTCGATGAAGACCGAGTCAATGTGCTGAAGTGGAGTTCTGTTTCTGGACTGCTCCTGCTGGCGGGTATGTGCGCATTTGATCGTAGCTTGATCGAGTACCTGAACGTCTTTTTACCCGTGATCGTGCTGTTGGGTGTTGCCTTTCTGGCTGTGTTTATGGAGCGCCTGATGTTCGTGGACGATGGCACACGTGGATATCTTTTGGGGAGCCTGGTGTGGCTCGCTGCTTTGCCGATGTTGGTACAGACACTCGGCACGTCACCTAAGGCGGCGTATCCGCCTTACTATCCACCCACGGCGGAGTATGTTGCTGGTGTCATGGACCAGGGTGAAAGCATTGCAACCGACATCCCTTGGGCGACGGCCTGGTATGGGAATCAAACGTCGATCTTACTGCCCGCTCACGTTGATGATCTGCAGCGCCTGAGCGAGCGTGGTTTCAGCATAGGCGGCCTCTACCTGACACAAGCCTTGAGCGACAAGCCGTATATGTCCGGACTGGCGGCGAGCTACGCTAGCGACCGATCCTGGTTGCCTTTGCTGAACAAGCAGGTGCCAACCGCGCTACCGTATGTCCACGGTTTGGTGCTTCCCGAGGGTGCACGTGATCAATTGTTTTTGACCGACCGTATCCGGTGGGAAAGTTTGGATGAACTTCCTGTCGTCGATGCACCCACCAACGCGCCAGCCCATGCCGCATCGGATGGCTCTGCGTCGTTGTAACGTTAAGCCTTCTGCGATGCGGTTTCGTCTTCGGATTTCTTCTTTTTCAAGTGTCGGTTTAACGTCTGGCGTGTCACCCCCAGCATTTGCGCCGCCAGCGTCTGATTGCCGCTGGTGCGCTTAAGCGCTTCGATGATTAGCAGCCCCTCTGCTTCACGCAATGAGGGTAGCGGGCGCGTCGGGTCTACGATGTTGCTGTTGCCAAAATCGTCTTCCTCGGGTGCTGTAACGGGCAAAGGTTCAAGGTCCATTTCGTTTGATGATTCTTCAATCATGTGTCGGAACGGGCTTGTGTCCAGCATGCCGCCTGTGTGTGTGCTCACGGCGTTAAACACCATTGCTTCGAGTTCGCGAATGTTACCCGGGAACGGGTAGGTTGACAGTAGCTGGAAAAGCTCGGCTGGCGGCGTGGGCTTCTTCTTTCCAAGGGACTCAGAGGCTTTGCTCAAAAAGAAGTCCATGAGAAGCGGTAAATCTTCCATGCGTTCGCGTAGCGGGGGCACGCGAATAAGGTGTGAGCGCAGGCGGAAGTAGAGATCTTCGCGGAACGTGCCTTCTTTCTGCATTTTGTGCAGATCTCGGTTCGTTGCCACAATAATACGTGCGTCGGTGCGCCGAGGCGTATCGGACCCAAGTGGAAAGTATTCCCGTTCCTGCAAAAGGCGCAGTAGTTTTACTTGTGAAAGGCTGTTCAGGTCGCCTATTTCATCCAGAAAAAGTGTTCCACCGGAGGCCTGTTCGATGAGTCCGTCACGTTTTTTGTCGGCGCCCGTAAATGCACCTCGCACATGTCCGAAAAGCGTGTCGGAAAAGACATTGTCATCAAGGCCTGCAATGTTGACGGGAACGTAGCGCCCCGTGCGTCCGCTGACGTCGTGAATGGAGCGAGCGACGAGTTCTTTGCCAACGCCGGTGTCGCCGTTGATCAGGATGGGCTGTGGTGTTGTTGATACGGCCTCAATGTATTGAAAGAGGGCGCTCATGGTCTTGTCCGCCGTCACAATCGAGGCAAACGCCTCTGGGCAGCGCAGCTCGCCGGACAACAGGTGTTCGCGCAGAAGTGAGTTTTCGCGTTTGACCTCACGCACTTCGAGGCTGCGACGTGCGGCAGCCAGAAGCGTGTCTTCTTCCACGGGTTTGACCATGTAATCAA
>JAPKCZ010000424.1 GCA_028822745.1 Kiritimatiellia bacterium
ACGGATTCCGCGCGTTGGGCTTGAGGAACTTTTGGGCCAGAATGTGGATATCACGCTATCTGAATTGTCCAACGCGGACGGAAATGTTTCATTTCTCGAGCTCATCGTGATCACATCGTTGATTCGCCAGTACAACCCAGATCTCACACTTGAAATCGGAACTTTTGACGGCCGTACGACCTTGAACATGGCACTCAATCAGCACGAAGGCTCACGAGCGGTAACTTTGAATCTGCCGCCCTCGGAGATCGATGCCGTGGATCAACCCATCGAGGAAACGGAGGCGAAGTACATTCTGAACCCAATCTCGGGTGCGCGATTCGACGGACGGATGACGCCAGGCAAGATCAATCAAGTTTTCGGAGACTCCGCGACGTATGATTTTGATGAATACACCGGCAAGGTTGATGTCCTGTTCGTCGATGGATCGCATAGTTATGAATACGCGCTGAAGGACTCGAAAACGGCGCGTTCTCTCGTGCGCCCCGGGGGGGTAATCATCTGGCACGACTACGATACACCGCATTGGTTTGGTGTTACGCGTGCCTTGAATGAACTGGGCGAGCAAGATCCAGAATTCGCTGGTCTCAAACATGTCATGGATACGTCTTTATGCGTGTTGCAAACATGACGTACACCGTTTCTCAACATTTCTGTTTCTGGCGTTAAAGCACATGCGAATACCACACAGAGTACGACATACCCATTGGGTGGTGCAGCAATGGCTGCTCCGGCTGGCGACACGTGTGCACACGCTTGGCCCTTTCCGGGTCGGGCAAGGCAAGCCCGCCGTGGGCGTGTTTCCGGCGCTTCGTGCTGAAAGCGAGCTCGTGGACCTTCTTCACAAGGTGAAGTATTACTGCGACCCTGGCACAGTGAAATCCGTTGAAATTGCACTTGATTTCGAACCGAGTTTTGATGTGTCGAATCCGGCGCAGTGGCCAGTGCCCACCTACAGCTCTGAGATTACTGTCGACGCCGTCGTTTCCTTGAAGGTCACAAAAGCGTGCAAGGGGTTGTGGTCGGCGCTGGCACGTTTCGATGTCGTATTCGTCTGGGACTGGACCTTTGAGGAACAGCCACGGCGCGTTGCACAGGCCTCCAGTAAGTTACTAAATGTTGATCGTCATCGCTATGCGTCCGAGGCGTGGAGTTGGAGTGAGTTTGCCGCAAGTACAAGTGATGACATTGACGCTCAAGGGTTGGTTCTGTCTTCGCGGGAACGATTGGCAGACCATCTGGATGCGCTACCGTCCTATGACAAGGCTTATGTGTTCGGGACTGGGCCATCCCTTGACTGTGCCATGGATATGGATTTTTCGGACGGATATCGCATCGTTTGCAACTCGATTGTTGAAAACGAAGCACTTGTTAGGCACATTGATCCGCATGTCATTGTCGCCGGGGATGCCGTATATCACTATGCGCCGAACGTTCACGCAACCGCATTTCGTCGTGACCTGGAAAGGGTGTTGCCGGATAGCGATATGATTTTCGTGACACGCGATATTTACCATGCCCTATTGAAGCGACATCACCCCGCGGTCGCTGAAAAAACTGTCGTCGCAGAGTCAGGTGTGCCGGGCATTCACTTCAATGCACGGGAGCGGCTGGTTTATCATCAGTGGCCGATGGGGAATATTCTTAATTCGTTGATGCTGCCGATTGCGTCGTCTTTGGCTGATGAGATTCATCTGTTGGGCTTCGACGGTCGGGCGCCGGATGATGAGTATTTCTGGAAAACAGCATCCAAGAGTTCGTATGACGATCTAAAGCCGCCGATGCGTGAAGCGCATCCGGCTTTTTTTGCGACCACGGACTACGAACGCTATGCACAGGCGCAGAGCGATACGGCCAACACGATCATGGAGGCCGGTGAGGCCCTGGGGAAGCGCTACCTCTGTCTTAATCAATCTTACATCCCGGCTTTTCAATCCCGAATGGCCGACAACCCTGTTTCTGCCCGCGTATGAGTGCATCGATCAGCGTCTATATTCCTTCGTTCAACCAGCGCAACGTGCTCGTTGAGGCCGTTGATAGTGTGTTGGCGCAGACGTTGAGGCCCACGGAAATCATTATTATTGATGATGCCTCCACGGACGGATCACAGGATGTGATTGCGGGCTACGTGCAGGCGCACCCCGGATGGGTCCGCGCTATTTATCATAAGCGCAATATGGGGGTGACGCGTACGCGCAACGAAGCGGTGCGCGAGGCTGTGGGAGAGTATATTTCATACGTTGATGGGGATGACCGCTGGTTGCCCGGAAAGTTGCAGGCAGAGTTTGCGCGACTGAATGAAACGGATGCTGACTTTGCGTATTCTAATCATTACAACATGACCCAAGATGGGCGGCGTGTGGATACGTGGATCAACGGTGAAGCAACGCCCGAGGGCGATGTTTTCAATGCCACGCTCGCACGTGCTTTTCCGAGGCGCGATATTTTTCGCATGGAACTGGTTCGTACAGAGGTGTTGCGTGACGTTGGTGCCTATCGGAACGAATTAAAAATTTTCGAAGATTTCGATATGCGAATTCGGCTGACAAAACAGGCGCGGGCCTGTTTCGTTGATGA
Source organism: Kiritimatiellia bacterium (assembly GCA_028822745.1). GTDB lineage: Bacteria > Verrucomicrobiota > Kiritimatiellia > UBA8416 > JAIOPI01 > JAPKCZ01. Next base: position 2,578 of record JAPKCZ010000424.1, read on the forward strand.
ACCTATGGCCGAAATTCGGCGCCATACGCGCGGGCTTTCGTCCGGGTTACGCGCCGACACCGTCGCTGTACTGGATTCAATTTGGGAGAAAAATGTGCGCCTACTAGATAAATGTGGGTCCCGCGAAAAGCGTATGTTGAAGCGCGGGTATTTTGGATGGATGGCGCCCTATTTTCAGGAGGCCGCCTACGAGGCGCTGTATGATGTTGAGCGATCCCAGATGCATCGACGGTTGCGGGCGATGGCCTATTTTTCTCGAACAGCACGATTCGCTCCTGATCGGCTTTCGTTGGGTGATATGTACCGCGTCCTACTTCCCGACGCCTGGGCACAAGCTGCTGTGAATCGAAAATTTGGATAATTAGTCTGATCTATTCATCTACTTTTTGCGAAACGAAGAAGACCACGGATTACACTGACTCCACGGATAGAAGCAGAACAGTTCCAAAAATCCGTGCCATCCGTGGT
>JAPKCZ010000425.1 GCA_028822745.1 Kiritimatiellia bacterium
CAGAAACAAAACAGAATTTGCGCTTCGGCGCCCTGCGGCACGCCTTGATGGGCGCGCTGTCGGCATCGATTCTGTTTGTTGCGCTACGCTTCTTGCTGACGCCGGTTCGGATAAAGGTTCTGACGTCTCTATTGTCGCCGACCGACTACGGCATGATCACGCTGCTCAGCATGAGCGCGCACGGCATGGCGGTTATTCTATCCTTCGGCGGTTTGGAATATATGTTGCGCATGTTGCCGCGTGCCGACGAGGCGGCGCGACTGCGGATGCTTCGTCGTGTATTGGCTGTGTCTGGCCTGCCGTTTTGCATTGTTGCCCTTTGTATTCTGATGGGCTGGGCGCCCGCGTCGTGGTATGGCGGCGAAGAGGGTGCTGCGTCTCCGGCAGCCGTCGCCCTCCTGTTTCTGCTGTTTATGCATGTTCAGCAGCGCATCTATTTCCTGTTGGGCTGTCGTCAGCATGTTCGTGCTCGTGTGACGCAACTGTTGTGGAGCGACCTGTGGTTCCTGCCGTTGTTGGCGCTCTTGCCGTGGGTGGAGTGGCGTGGCGACAATGTCATATGGGTATGGGGCGTCTGGCTGGCTGTGATTGTTGCGATGACGGCGCGCTGGGTACCGTTCTGGAAACGCAAAGCGGCTTCGGAGACGCCCGTGTCGATGGGTGATATCCTGCGCATCGGATTGCCGGCCATGCCGGCCATTCTGGGGGAGTGGACCTTTCGGCTCTTCGGGCATTATCTCCTGCTGGCCTATACCGATTTCGCCACAATGGCACTCTATGCCTTGGCGGTGAATGTGGCCATGGTGGGATACGTCGCCGGCGTTCCGTTGGTCGATAAGTTCAGCGCCGACCTAAATAGCGTCGACCAAAGCAATGCTGCCGGAGCGGCCCAAGCGGCGCGCATCGTCTCTTGTTGTGGGCGCTATCTCTTTGCTGTGGCCATGCCGGTCGCGCTCGCGCTTCTTTTTTCAGGGGATGCTGTTTTGCATGTGCTCAGTGGGGAAGCGTTCTGGGCGGCGGGCGCCTTTCTGCCCTGGCTTGCACCGATGCCGTTTCTGCTTCTCATGAACCTCTTTTTGTCACGTATTCTGGTTTCAGTAAATCGCTCGAATCACGTTGCCGTCGGATCGCTCGTGAGCGCCGTTGCCGCGGTGCTGCTTTCGCTTGTCCTGATTCCTAATCACGGCGCCATCGGTGCGATCTGGGGGATGGAGGCGGGTATCGCCCTTGCGGTGATCTATTTCGTCATTGTGTCACGCATCTGGCGCTTTCTCGACGCCGCGGTCCTCGGGGTCGGACGCCTCCTGCTGGGTGGCGCAATGATGGTTGCTGTGTTTTGGGCTTTACGCCTGTGCGAGCTCAATGCCTTGGCCACACTCGGTATCGCCGCTTCGGCCTGTCTCGCGATCATGCTCACCTTGCGCTGGGTGCGGCTTCCCGATTTCATTGACCCGCATGAGGAGAACGCCGCATGAGTGTTTTGGTTGCCGCCGTTCTTTTTAGCCTACGCATCGTTGTTCTGGGCGCCCTTTGCTGTTCCGGCAAGGCGCACAGCCGTGAAAACAGTCTGGATGCATGCGGTATCATTATCGCACGTGGTCTCGCCGCGAACCTGCTTCTGATTCTGTTACTTTCACAGTGCGGGCAGTGGACGCCCGTACTGGACTGGGGATTGTGGGGTTGCGTGAGCCTTGCGCTTGGGGTGCGGCATCGCGCGGTTATGGATCGCGCCGTTCTGGCTCGAGGCCTGGGGTGGTGGGCGATCACGTCTGGACTCGTTCTTGCCGCGATGCTGCTGCCTGTGCGATCCGAATGGTTGGCCGGTGGCTGGGATCCGGGGCTGTATCAAAACGAATCGCTGGCGATTGAACGAACCAACGGGTATTTGCCAGAACGCGACACGATTTATAAGCACATGACAGCGGAGGAGCGCACGCTATTTGTGCGCAGCGAAGGGTCGTATCACGAAGTTCTGCCGAGTCTGCCCATGGATCTCGAAACGGGGGCCTTGGAGCGCTACTTTTTTCCGGCCACACCAAGTGTTGGCGCGTGGTTGGCTCGTTTGGGCGGGTTGGGGATGTTGTGTCGTCTGGGTTCAATTCTGGGGCTTCTGACGTTGCCCGTACTATGGTCGCTCGCGGCACGTCTGGGTGCGTCGCGTCAACGATGTCTACTGACCGTCTTGATGTGGGTGTTCATCCCGCTATGGTGGTATCAGCTCGCCATTCCAACATCGGAACATCTGCAAATGCTGCTGCTAATGGCGGCGATGGCCCTCTACGTGGATGCATCGCAACAGGAATGCCGGCGTCCCTGGGCACTCGGATTGATACTGTTTATGACCGTAGCGAACCGCTTCAGTTTTCCCGCCCTGTGCGCCGTTATCTTGCCCGTCGCCGCGATCGCTGAGTCGATTGGGCAAAAGGCGGGGCGCACGCAACGCATTGGGTTCTGTATTGCGGCATTATCGTTAGGCGTGCTTTGGGATCTGAATTTCGCTACTCGCACCATCATGCGTCTGCAGGAAAAGGACAATGCCCTTTTCCTGATTCTGGTGCCCTTTGCCGTCGGGAGTCTCATCGCGCTTGTCGTCACGCGCCTTCCCCTGGAAAAATTTCGCCCAAGCTGGTTGAACACGCTGACGGCCTATGGTTGTGCGGCGCTGACGGCAGTCCTGGGGCTACTCTGTTTCGCATATATGAATCCGGCGTTGCACAAGGTGCTGTCGGAGTTCTGCCATGCGTCTGGCGAGACCGGAGCCTTGTTGCACCGTGTTTTGCATGTGTCTTCTTTTTCGGGCGCCTACGGTATCGCGTTCGCGATGCTGTCGGCTGCCGTGCTGTGTGTGCGTCGTTCTGCAGATACACGTGTGTTGCGCTTCGCTGTGTGCGCGTTGTGTGCCGCGTTGGCGCTTCTCCTTATCAACCCCGAAGTCGCCAACCTGTATCCGTGGGCCTTGCGTCGCTACGTTGTCTACGTGCTGATTCTGGTCGCGTTACTGGGTGGGTATGGCTTGTCATGTCTCTTGGAGACGAAGCGCGAAGG
>JAPKCZ010000426.1 GCA_028822745.1 Kiritimatiellia bacterium
TCGGCCGGGTTGTGATCCGCGCCAAACAACGCGGTGGCGCACTGTTTAACGGAATGGCCGTCCTCTTCGGGGGGCAAATAGCGAATCAATGGGCTGACGGGGAATGCTTCGGCGGCCAAAAAAGGCACGATGACGTTGGTGAGCATTGCTGCCCGTCGGCGTTGGCCAAGCAATCGCCCCGTCGCGGGCCGGGATGCTGCGTTGAAGGTGAGGTGGCTCTCCCAGAATCCTGTTGCGTCCTCGATATTGAGCCAGGCGTCCAATGCTTTGAGCCATCGCTGAGGGTCGTCGTGCTGACAGTGGCGCACGTCACGATTTAGACTGGCGTGTCGGCAGGCGAGGTTTGCGGCGGCGGCAATCCGACGTACAGGGTGGTTTTGTGGCCGGAGATTGTGTGTCGTCCAGTTCGTCGCGTCCAAGCATCGCGTTCTGTAGCGGTCTCGATGTTTCCACCAGATATCCCAGAGTCTGCGAAGATAGGCGCGGGCGGTCTCTGTCGCGTCCGTCGCGAGTTGGGTTGGCATCAGATCGGCACTCCCAAGCAGAATTGCACCGGCCGTCGTTGTGTCCAACTTGGAGCGCTCGTTCAACTCCGCGACCGGCATGGCTTTGGCCAAGGCGGCAAACATACGGCGATTCTGCTTGTAGCCGAGAGAAATTAGCAGGTGTTGCCACAGGGTTTGATCATGGCCTGTACTTTTGATGCTTCTGGATATCGCATCTGCTTTCGCGGCGAGGCGCGATTCTCCTGCGGCGCGCAGCAGCGCTCGTTTTTCGTCAACAGTATAACCGTGCCAGGCCGCCGGCAGAAGATCGTTCAGGGCTGTCGGCGCCCCATACGGGTAGGCGCCGGTGTCAATGGATGCGAAGTAAAAATCCGGACACCTCAAAAGCGGCTCTTGCAGGCTGATTTGAATCGTTCCACGTGGAAGCGTTTTGACAGGTACGCGACCGGGCCAATACGTGACGTGCGCAATCACGTTGTCGTAGTTGGTGTCAGACGCGTGACCGTGATGATGCCAATCGGCGGCATGAATGTGAATTTCAACGTCGCCGGACAGCACACGCCTGTCATGCCCTACGGCAATTCGCGCATTCAAAAAATCGGGGCCGGCTTCAAGGTTCCATTGTCCTGAGTGCAGTACCTCTACCGGTTCGCCATCCAGTGTTTGCAGGTCCACGGGGCGATAGGTGGCGTCGTACCAGACACAGTGCAAGTGTCGTTCAGAGAATGGTTCGTCAAGGAGGCGAACGCCGGGTTCGCGCGCGATCATGTGATTGGTAAGTTCTGAATAACGAGCAGCGTTTGGAAACGCCCGTGCGAGCACAGCCATAAAAATCCCCCCTTTGCTTGGAATGCCTTGCTGCCCCCTTTCGGAGGTAGATCCTAGGATCATCGTACTGGGTGAATCCCTGCGTCAAGTGAAACAGATCATGAACGGTGCCTCGCTTGACTATAATTGCGATCTTGGCTAATACTTAAGGACGGCTTGAGGCACGTTTGGGGAAACGTGTTCGGTGGCTGATCTGACGCAAACCTCGTGTTATTTTTCATGAGGAGGAACCACTCATGGACAATATGATTGAGGTTAGCCACCTTACGAAAACGTATGGCCCTTACCGTGCTGTGAATGACTTGTCTTTTACGGTAGCTCCCGGAGAAATTGTTGGTTTTCTGGGTCCTAATGGCGCAGGAAAGACAACAACGATGCGCATTCTGGCGACCTATCTGTCGGCCAGTTCAGGGGATGTACGAATTGCGGGGCAGGACGTTTTTTCCAATCCACTTCAGGTGCGTCAGCAGATCGGCTATCTTCCTGAAAACGTTCCACTTTATGACGAAATGCGCGTCTTAGAGTATTTTAAGTACCGCGGGCACCTAAAAGGCATGCGCGGGCGGCATTTGCATGCACGTATTAACGAATGCATGGACGCCTGTGGTTTGGAACAGGTCCGGCAAAAAATTATCGGACGGCTATCGAAGGGGTTTCGGCAACGTGTGGGATTGGCCGATGCGCTCTTGCATGAACCTGGCTTGCTCATTCTGGACGAACCCACCGTAGGGTTGGACCCAAATCAGATTCGCGATATACGACATTTCATCAAGGGGCTTGGGCGTAAACATACCGTTTTGCTGTCGTCCCATATTCTGTCCGAGGTCGAGATGATTTGCGAGCGGGTGATCATTATTGATCAGGGGCGCATTGTCGTGGCAGGCGAGACGCGCAATTTGGTGGCGAACTTGAAGGGGCGGAGTCATATCTCGCTTGAGGTAAAGGGTGATTTGGATGATGTGTTGCCAGCGTTAACGTCGATGGAAGGTGTCGCAATTGTAAAGCACCGTAGCGAAGGGGAGTGGCACTGCATCGATTGCGAAACCGATGGCACGGGCGACATCTGTCCCAACTTTTTCGTCGAAGCTGCCCGGCGGGGCTGGGTCATTCGTGAAATGCATACGGCGTCTCGTAAACTGGAAGACGTTTTTGTGGCGTTGACGCGCAATGGGGCGAGCGATGTGGGTCGACGAGAAGGGAAACCAGCATAGCATGCGTGCGATACGTACATTATGGGCCCGCGAGTTGGCGGCGTGTTTTCTTTCGCCGATCGCGTACGTGATGATGGTGACGTTTCTGCTGGTCTCGGGCCTGTCCTTCCTCGTTACCGTGTTCAAAAACGAGGGGCGCCCCGAACCGCTCTCGATGTATCTTTTTGCTGGAGACGCTATCTGGTTGCCCATCCTCATTGCGGTCGTGACGATGCGACTCTTTGCGGAAGAGATGCGCTCCGGGACCATTGAAAATCTGATGACGGTCCCAATTACTGACGTTCAGATCGTTTTAGGGAAGTTTTTGGGCGCGTATACATTTTTGGTCGCTGTGTTGGCGCCGACGGCGCTGTTTGTGGTCATCTTGGAGCGTATCAGCCCCGGGTTGAGCCCTGCAGATCTGGATCCGGGCGCGTTTCTATGGGGGGGGGTTATCCTCTTCCTGGTGACCGGGTTGTTTCTTGCCGTCGGTATGTTCTGCTCGTTGTTAAGCC
>JAPKCZ010000427.1 GCA_028822745.1 Kiritimatiellia bacterium
ATTCTTTTCCGTCGCGCAGCGCTTGGGCCATGCGCGGCAGGTCTGCGGCGCTCTCATTGCCATCCGGATGGAAAAACAGAATGTGCGAAGTGGTCGCGAGGCGGCGCGCCATCATCATGGCAGCACCCAGGCCCTTTTCATCCTGATCGTGGACCTTGAAGTTGAACCCTTCGAGCAAGGCACGCGTGTTGTCCTTCGAGTGGCCATCCACGGCAAAACAGTCATCAAATACGGAGCGATCGATCGTTGGGACCACGGCTTGCACGCCAATCGCTTCGTTCATCACGATCAGCACGAGCGACACGGTGGAGGGGCTTACAGGATCTGTCATGGCCGGGGTCTGTCCATTTCTTATTGCGCTTCAGGGAAGAGTGAGTCCTGCTTGATATACGCGATTAGCGTGCATTCCGCACGCGTAAAAATGCGTATCAGCTGGTAACCGGCTACCTCGGGCGGAATTGGCGACACATCATCCAGCACATGATAAAGGATCACGGAGCACTCTGTTTCCTTGGCAATAACACCCGCAGCTTCGAGCGTTATTGCCTCCTGATCGGCCACATAATCGGGGCGCCACTGCATCTGTGAGAAATAGAAATCGAAATAGTACGGATAGCCTGAACCTGTAAACAGGATACGATCGCCACCCCTATTTGTCTTCAGCCAATCCAGCGCCTCCGGGTACGGATAGAATCGCTCAGCCACCTGCGCCACCGGTGTGCCCCAACTCGTACGGCGTGCGCCGGACGATAGAAGCGGTGAAAGCATGAAATTGCCCACCAGCCAGAGCGCGACCAGCCAATGTGCGCAACGAAGGCGCACGAGCCACAGCACGACAATCGCCAGCAAGGGCGGAACTAAGAACAGATTATAGCGGCTATAGCCAACATAGGCGGCAACGTCTCCCATCGTGAAAAGCGCAACCGCAGCCACCCAGCCCCACAACCACACCAGCACATTTGTGTGCTCACGACGCAGAGCGACAGTCCCTGCAATGGCGAGCAGACCAAGACACCCCAGCTGTTCCCATAGCGAACCAAAGAGCACGCTCCACACGGCCGGATGGAACCACTGATGCCAGAATCCGGGATGACCGCGAAACACGGCTTCGGATGTTCTAAAGATAAGATAGAGCGCCATCGGCAAACACAGCGCGACGACCAAGCGTAGTTCGCCCGTCCAGCCCTCACGCCAACGCCGCCCTTTTCGTAGACACACCCAGGCGCGCCCTGCCACAAAGGCCGCGAGAACGGGCAACAGCGTTTCCTTGGTGAACCCTGCGAGCACCAGTGCCAGCCAGCCGAGATCACCACGCACACGTTTCGAATCGTCCTGCATCAAAGCTGACGCGCGTAAGGCCGCGATGCCCAACAACGTCAACACGGGCGTTTCGAGACAGACGAGCGATCCATAGAACTGCAAAATGGGTATCGTCAGGGCGGCCACGGCCACGACGGCAGCGCGTAAACGCTGTGGACGCATCGCCAGATAAACAGCAGCAGCCAACCCGGCCGAACAGAAAACAGACGCACTGCGAATGATCGCTTCGTCGTAAAACAAGGTCGGAAAGGGATGCAACAACTGCACAGGGGCAGCTTCGACCCACCGCAACAGATACGGATACCTCGCCAACGAACCCGACAGATGCGGATACCCCAATCCGCCCAGCACGGCAACCGTCGCCATCCACGATGCATGACGCACCGGTGCACGCACGGCGCCGCTCGTCACCAACATGGCCAGCCCCCAGAGCGTGACCATCCAGGCGGGCGGCATGTTTTCGCAGAGATAGGCCATCTGCATCATATGATAATCTTCGTCGCCCATCCACGCGACCCCCGCTCCGGCTGGCCAGGCATGGAACGCCGCGACGAGAAGAACCACGAGCGGCAGCCCCCAGTGAGCGGCAGGGATGCGCACGCAGAGTGCACGCGCCGGCAAGGCGGCCCACCACCAACCGAGGACAAGCAAAGCAGCCAGAACCAGTAACTGAATCCAACGCGTATCGGGAAACACCCAATATGGTGCACACACGTAGGCCGCAAGAAACACGGCGTACCAGACCATGCGCATACGGTCTGCGGACAGCTTTAGCTCACGTTCGCGACGTAAGCCACAGCGTAAGATGAGCGCCAGCCCGAGGAGCTTGAGCCATATCCACGGGGCGAGAAGGATCAGCAGCACGCCGCCCCAAAGCAGAAGACGTTGCCTCGGCGTCAACATGGCTTCGGCAGACGGGCGGCGACGCAACAGCGCGACGACCAGTAGCGTCCACAGCAGCACGCACGCACGCACGACCATCAACATTAGCGCATCCATGCGGTCGTATGCATAGGCTGCGGGCACGGCTTGTACGCGTGCCTGGAAAGCGTGCAGGAATGACGGCACCGTTGCGCCCTCCCGCATGGCGGTAACGAGCGCTTCACCTACAAATTCATAACGCAACCCAAACGCCATAAGAAGCGCCGCGCCAAGGGCGAGAATCACCGACACGATTCGGGATGGCTCAGCTTTATTCATAGCGAACACCAGTACCGTGATTCACGAGAGCCGTCCAGCATGCGGTCGCGATCAAAATGCGCCATAGAACAGTTTTCGGTGGGAGGTGAGCAAGCGCCCAAGGAGATCGGTCTGAAAAAGCGATTTCATGAGCAGGATGCTGCCACAGCAACCGCTGGAAGGCAAGAATGATGGAAACAACACCTGCGCGCACAATGGGGAGCACGGCATTTACCACAACAACAGCGGCATTGCACTTTTTGGCATTAATGGGGCCGTGGCGTCCCAGCAAAACATGATTCTCAACAACGTGAAGGACCGCTTCTCTGCGGATGGTGACAATTCGCGCGTCGACCTCAGCACGTGGCAAGCGCTGGGATTTGATACGCACGCCATCGTATCCACGCCCGGCACTATATTCGTGAGCCACGCCGCGCGGGATTGCCGCCTGCAGACAGGTAGTCCCGCGATCGAGTCCGGCATCGTGCATGACGCCGCGCGACGTGAGCGGGATGGCGTTTCCCGACCTCTCGAC
>JAPKCZ010000428.1 GCA_028822745.1 Kiritimatiellia bacterium
GAAATTCGGTCGCTGATTGTGCATGAACTTGAGTCGAGTTGGGTGGAAGGTGAGTAGAGAGATGAGTGAAACAATGAAGACTTCAGATAGTGATAATGGCGCTTTAGTCCTGCGGGATCCGCGACTCCGGCTTTTGCCAATCGCTGACATTAAGCCGCGCGGCTGGTTGAAGAATCAACTTCGTATACAGGCCGACGGGTTGAGCGGGCATCTGGATGAGTTCTGGCCATCGGTGCAGGACTCCAAATGGTTTGGCGGCAGCCTGCCCGATACAGAGCGTGCACCCTACTGGCTGGATGGCGTGATTCCACTGGCCTGGCAGCTCGACGACGAAGCGCTCAAGGAAAAGGTGACCCGGCGCGTGGAGAGCATTCTCGAGCGACAGCACGACGACGGTTGGATCGGTCCGCGCGGCGAGACAGAAAGCAACCTCGACCGCAGCCGGGCGAATGATGCCTGGACCTCATTCCTCGCCGCCAAGATGCTGGCCCAGTACCACGATGTCACCGGTGAGCAGCGCGTGCTCGACGCCCTCATGTCTTTCCTCAAGTGTATCGCCGAGATGCTGGAAGCCAACGCCCTCTTCGGCTGGGGCTATTCCCGTTGGGGTGAGGGGCTGGTGAGTATCTACTACGCCCATGAACGCACCGGCGAGGCTTGGCTTCTTGACTTGGCCAAGAGCCTTCAGGCGCAGGGCAACGACTGGCACCAGACCTTCGCGGAGGAGGACATCACGGTGCCCACTCCGCGCCGAGGCCGGTGGAAGTGGCATAAGCATGTGGTGAACCTGGCCATGACCCTGAAATTCTATCCCCTCTGGTCACGAATTTCTGGCAGGGATGAGGATCGGGACTTTATCTACACCATGATCGAGACGCTTGACCGCTACCACGGCCAGGTGACCGGGGTCTTCAGCGGAGACGAGTGCGTCTCAGGGAAGAATCCGGTCCAGGGCACGGAGCTCTGTGCCGTGGCCGACTATATCTTCTCACTCGGTGAGGCGATGACCGTGCTGGCCGATCCGGACCTCGGTGACCGCCTGGAACGAATCGCCTACAACGCCTGGCCGGCGACCTTCGCGCCCGACATGTGGTCGCATCAGTACGATCAGCAGGCCAACCAGGTGCTCGTTTCCGACAACAAGGAACACATGTGGTCGACCAACGGCCCGGCGTCCAACCTCTACGGACTGGAACCCAACTTCGGCTGCTGTACCGCTAACATGCATATGGGGTGGCCCAAGTTCGTTTCCCACCTCTGGATGCGCACCGGTGACGACGGTCTCGCGGCGGTGGCCTACGCACCCAGCGAAGCGAGCTTCACGAGCGCCGGCGTTCCGGTCACCGTGACGCTTGATACCGACTACCCCTTCCGCGACACCCTGACCTTTACGGTGACGGCGGAGTCTCCGGTGAGCTTCCCCCTGATGCTTCGCATCCCCGCCTGGGCCAAAGACGCGACTCTAACCGTGGATGGGGAGGGGGCTGATGCACCCGCACCTGGCACCTTCCACCGTGTCGAGCGTGAGTGGCGTGGCGAGACGGTGGTGACGCTTGTGCTACCGATGCAGCCGGCCTCCCAGCGCCGCTACAATGGGTCGATTGCGCTTGAGCGCGGCCCCCTGGTCTACAGCCTCAAGATCGGTGAGGAGTGGCGGCAGATCAACAAGGATGTGCCCGGCCGCGAGGCACCTCACGCCGACTACGAGGTCCACCCCACGACCGACTGGAACTACGGCTTGGTTGTGGACGAGGAAGACCTCGCGTCGAGTATCACCTTCGAGGAGCGCCCCATGGGGGATTGTCCCTTTTCGCCCGAGGGTGCGCCTATTGAGGCCACGGTCTCAGGGCGGCAGATCCCAGGCTATGATGTGGCAAGCGGCTGGGCAGGAGAACTCCCCTATAAAGGCGCCAGTACCAGTTGGGAAAAAGTCTGCTCTGACGCGCCGCTGACCGAGCTCACCCTGATCCCCTACGGCTGCACCAACCTCAGAATTACGGAGTTCCCATTGCTATGAACACCTTGCACGCACCTCAGATCGATGTCTCAGCCCTTGCACCGATATCGGTGCAGGAATATGAGCAGCGCCAGGAAACGCTTCGCCGTTTGATGCACCAGCACGGGATTGATGCGCTGCTTCTGGAGGCCGGGGCAAGTCTTGTGTACTTCACCGGCGTGCAATGGGGCTGTAGCGAACGTCTGACTGCCGCCATTATTTCCGTCAGCGGTCCACTTGTTTTTGTATGTCCTCACTTCGAAGAGCCAAGCTTTCGAAAGCAGATGCTGCCAGGCGCTGATGTCCGGACCTGGCATGAACATGAAAATCCCTATCAGTCGGTTGCTCAGGTGCTTGCCGAGTGGGGCGTGACCAGCGGGGTTTTGGGGTTTGAACAGCAAGTACGCTTCTTTATCTACGATGAAATCAAGAAGGTGCTACCCGCATGTGAATGTGTCAGCGCCGATCCGGTGACCGTCCCTTGTCGGGCCCTAAAGTCTCAGGCGGAACTGGATCGTATGAAGTTGGCGATGGACATCACCGTAGCGGCTTACAAGCACGTCATTCCGCAATTGCGCGAAGGCATCACACGCCAGGAATGTCTCAGCATGGCCGCGGCGGCTCACCGGGACATGGGCGTGTCCGGGTATATTGATTTTCAGTTTGGTCAAGCCACATCCTTTCCGCACGGCGGGCCGGCAACCCAGGTTCTCAAAGAAGGAGATCTTGTTCTGATGGATGGGGGCTGTACGGTTCAAGGCTATCATTCCGACATCAGTCGGCCGATCGTTTTTGGAACGCCAAACCAGCAGCATCGGCAGATTTGGGAAGTGGAGAAAGAGGCCCAGGCCGCCGCTTTTGCCGCCGCGCAGTGTGGCCAGCCATGCGAAGGCGTTGATCGCGCCGCCCGCCAGGTCATCGTCGACGCGGGGTTGGGGCCGGACTACGCACTTCCCGGTTTGCCACACCGGACGGGCCACGGGCTTGGCCTTGATATTCATGAGCCCGAGTACATGGTCCAGGGGAATCTCACACCT
>JAPKCZ010000429.1 GCA_028822745.1 Kiritimatiellia bacterium
GGACACAAACGGTGAATACGCACTCCCTAAACACGTAGTGGATAGAGAGTGCGGGACACTTGGTGCCGTTGCAAAACTTCATCGCGTCGCCGCACCGGCGCGCAATGCCCGCGTGGCACCCCGCATGCCCATTCAGAAGGACAAAACCCTAGGTATTTCCGTCCTCACTGAAAAGGAACTCCATCGCGATCACATTCAAGACATCGTGCCGTGTTTTAATCCATTCACGGACAAGGTGTATGTGTACGCAGGAGGCATGCCGTCGCGGTACGCCGACACGGACACCGACGACAAAGGAAGACTTGTGGAAACACAATTGTTGACTCCAGATGTTCACGGATGGTACACGGACGGCGATGAATGTCGCGACGAACGGTACAAGTACCACAAGATCGCCGCCATAGCACGCCCCGTGAGCAAAAAGGAACTGGAAACCAGCGAAAAAGCGCAAACAACCATCAAAGATGAGTGGGACCGACTGATCGCACTAAAGGTATGGTCACAGGACATTAAGGACGTCAAATCTTGGGACGAAGTCAGGGCCGATTTCGCCGCCAGAAATGAAGAAGTCCACGTCGGGAGACTCTTTGCGATTATTGTCGAGAAAAACGCAGAGTTAGAACCCGGCAACCCACTCCGCAAGTTCAAAGGCCGCGTAGTCTTCCAAGGAAATGAAGTTAAGGATCAGAACTATGAAGTAGCCATGTTCCAAGACCTTTCCGCCTCACCTGCAACAATGCCCGCCAGTAAAGCGGCGGATTTGTTTGGGGCGCTCCCGGGACACGCTACAGAACAAGCAGACGCTGTTCATGCCTACACGCAAGCCAAACTCGAGGGCACAAAAACGTACGTCCGGTTACCCTACGAAGTGTGGCCATCGCACTTCCACGGAATCAAGGACCCCGTTTGTCCCCTCAGGCTGGCACTCTACGGTCATGTCAATTCTGGCGCATACTGGGAGAACCACTGTGATGCAAGACTCCAGTTGGCCGGCTTTCAGCCTATCCCAGAATGGCGCAGCGGATACTTCCATGAGGACCTTAAACTCTTCCTCACGGTATATGTAGACGACTTTAAGCTCTCTGGACCCAAGGAAAATCTCGCCGCAGGATGGGCGTTGATTCGTGAGAAAATCGATACGGATCCGCCCGAAGCCCACGACCGCGCAGAGAATTCCGAAAGGTACCTTGGTTGTCTGCACCATAAATCCACAGAAACACTGACATGGCAAGGTCGCAACATAACCGACACGATAGAGAAAATCCCCGATCCTAAAGAAGTCAACGTGGTCACGCACGACATGGAATTCTTTTGGACTGCCACGTGCGAAACCTACCGCGACTTAACCGGCGTAGATGTCCAAGAAATGCCCGCTGTCCGAACACCGTTCCCAGCCGAAACCCTTGAGGATTTTGGCCTGGGTACTGATCGCGACACGCAGCTTGACATTAAGGTCGCCGAAAACGAATTCGAAATGGATCGACGCGCCGCAGCAATGGGCGCCGCTGCCGTCCGGGCATTGGCCACACGGACAGCCGCTGAAAAGATCATGGATTGCGCCCTCGCGAACATTCGCAAACTCGTTTTCGATCTTCCCGACGATCACGACACGTTGCCTCGCGACCCCAAAACCATGGCCTTCATGGCCGCCCCTGCTGCGCGAACCAAACCTGCCAAACCCGCTTCCAGCAAACCTGCCCCTACGGTGCGCCCACCTTGCCCCCAAGGTAAGCGCCGCGCGAAAGCCAAACCGAAGAAGAAAGCGAAGAAGGCAGACAGGCCACTTACTGAAAAAGAGCTTGCTGGGGCCGTAGACGACCCCAAGCTCGAAGGCGCAGCCCCAGGGCGCCTCCAACCCATCGCGGCAAGGATACTCATGAAACTCCTGTATGGCGCCCGAATGGCGCGCTATGACATCTTGAGAGCCATAGCGTATCTTGCCACGTGCGTTACCAAATGGACCGCACAATGCGACAGGGACCTGCACCACCTAATGCTATATGTCTCCTGCACTCGACACCTGCGCCAGGTGTCCTGGTGCGGAGATAGCATTGAGGACCTCACGCTCAAAATGTACGCGGACGCAGATTTCGCTGGCTGCACTCGCACCCAGCGTAGCACGTCTGGGATCATCCTTATGATGGTAGGCCCACACACGCGTTTCCTGCAGTCCGCCATTGCAAAGCGTCAGTCCGCTGTTGCACATTGCACGACAGAAGCCGAAATGATTGCCGCGGCACTAGGTTTCCGCGCCGAAGGCATCCCGTTCCAGATTCTTTGGGACGTGCTTCGCCGTGCAACAACACCCGCAGGTGAACAACGAACACACCCAGATGTCGACGACCCTGTTCTACCTCCAATCCCGTTAACACTCGAGGAAGATAACCAGGCAATGATTAAGATCTGCCATAATAAGAATTGGCAAAAACTCCGCCATCTTTCTCGAACTCACCGGGTGAACGGTGCGTTCATAAACGAGTGTGTTCACGAGCCGCGCCACTGCATCGATATCAAAACTTGCAAGACTGCAGACATGGCCGCGGACATTTGTACCAAACGTTTCACGGATGCTCGCACATGGCACAAGCTGTTGTACCTTAATAACATCGTCGACCCCCCTTTGTTTTGGAAATCCAAGTCATTCGACGAATACTTGACGGCGATGACCCCCATCTACACGTACGCAGCGCCTGCCATAACAACGGAAGTGTACGGTAAAGGTCAAGCTCTCCAAAAGGGAATGATGCCCAAGTGGCGGTATATAACCGAGGACCCCGAAGACGAACTACCGCCTTCATTGAACTCCTTCTCTAAGAAAAGACAGTTCAAGTTCTGTGCGCCCGCTAAGCGGGCACACACGGCCTCACGAGTTAACCCTCGACACCGCAGGGCTCAGCTTGCTAAGCGCTCAAATTCCGCAGCAATGACCAACACGTACAACACCGCCCAAATCGCCGAGCATGAACACACAATGATTGACGTTCCTGAAGGTTTCCGTTATGACCTCCAAGCAATGCTTGAA
>JAPKCZ010000430.1 GCA_028822745.1 Kiritimatiellia bacterium
CCTCACCTCGTCGGACGTCAACGCGTGCCGGCACGCCATGTCCCTTCTGGAGATGGTCTCGGTGAAGGGCCCGACGCGGAAGGGCTATCGGGAGATCATGTTGGAGTTCCTGGCGTTGTGCGATCGCCAGATTCCTCCGGCGAACGTCGACGACCCCGCCTTGGATAAGAAGCGCTCAGATATTGTGGTTTCCGATATATGGGGGGAGCCGGCTAGGCTGGTTCCCCCGCCTCGACCAAAATCCCCGCAGCCCGTTCGACCCGCCGTTGCCCCCCGCCCAACGCAGCCCAAGGATCGTATTTCGCCGTTGCTGCGTCCGAAGGCTGTTGCGTCGGCAAAGCCCAAGCCGGTCGCAGCTAAGGCATCACCTAGCCCAAAGAAACGACAGGGCGAAAGCCGCGATACAGCCAAAGAAGAGGGCAATGGCAGAATTGCGGATACGATTCGGAGTCTGGAAACGCAGGCCGAAGAAGCCGCCCGGCTGCGGGAGCAGGTCGCGGAACTGACTGCCGTGAACACCATGCTGCAAACGAAGGTGTCCGGAGACGCCGAAAAAGCAGTCGTCGACCCTGCCGTGAGTGATGAAGCCCAACGTCGTTTGAATGCGCAGGTTCATGAGCTCCGGCAACAAATTCATGTCGCTAATGCGCGTGCCGAAGCGGCCGAACTCGCGCGATCACAAACGGAAAGTGAAGTGACGCCATCCACGTTGGTTCCGGCAGAAACGGAAACGTTTTTGAAGGCCATTGTCGAGGCGCGCGCAGCACTCGCCGAGGCGTGCAAGTGCGCGGCGGCGCAACAAACAGGGCAGGGCCACGTTGTTGAGCAGCAGTTGAACGATATTGCCTCTCAGTATAAATTTTTGGACTCAAATATTGGCGATTTAGTTGAAACGCACCAGCGTTTGGCAGCGTCGTATCAAGCAGAGCGTACGCAATGGGAAGGTGTCGAGAGAATGGCCAGAGCAAAAAGGGTTGAGGACGATTCGGACATGGATCAAGTTGACGCGTCGTTGCGCCAACGTATCGCGCTACTGGAATCGGCGCTGGCAGAATACAAAAACAAGGAGGCCAAGTCCGGGTTCGCCGTGGGGCCGGCCAAGCATGAAAATGATGACCCCGAATCGGCTGAGCTCGTTGCGCGTATCGCGACGCTGGAAAAGCAGAATGAAACACATCTGTCTGCCCTGCGCGAAGAATTGCAAAGTGTGATTGGGTCCTTACGCAAAGAGAATACGGAACTGAATGATGCGCTCTCCGCCAAGACGACCTCTGGAAAAGAGGATACGGGGGAATGGACCGCAAAGCTTAAGGCACTACGCGTAGAGCATCAGGCAGACCTTGAAAAACTCAAAAGCGCGCATCAGTCAGATTTGGCCACCCGCGCCAAATCTGCGCCCCAAGCGGCATCTGTCGCTTCGAAAGACAGTGGGGCTGACGTTGTTGGCCTGAAAAAGGAAAATCTGAGTCTGAGTCAGCGCGACGCCGATCAATCCATGGCAATTGCGGATCTCAAGGAACAGGTCGCAAAGCTGTACGGGGAAATGTCCACGCGCCAAAAAGATGCGCTGAGTCGATTTAAGCAGCGCGAAGAAGAACTTAAGGTCGAAATGTCGGCCTTGGCTGCTGGCGCGCCTGCTTCTGCTCCGGCCAAGCCAAGCGGGGATGATCCGCGTGTTGCCGAACTGAAATCCGAACTCGTCACCCTTGAGAAGCGAGCAAAGGCTGCGGAAGCCGCGACGGCGGCGCAACAGGAACAGATCAAGGCAAGCAACACACAGGCTGAGCGCCTGGCCGCGGCCGAGAAGGACCTTGGTGCCAAGGCGGCGGACGAGAAAAAAGCTGAACAAGGTGCCAAAGCGCTCGCGGCCAAAGCGGCCGAGCAGGAAAAGGCGCTTGCCGATGCCCGCGCTGCGTGGGAAAAGCGCGAAAAAGAAATGAGCGCTAAGATTGAATCGTTGAGCGCCGCTGCGGATAAAAAGCCCGCCCCAAAGCCTGTTGATGATACAGAGCTTAAGAAGAGCCTGGAACGTATCAAGTCCTTGGAAGCCGACGTTGAAACGTTGTCGGCCAAAAGCGCAGCCACTCAGAAAGAGCCCGTCCCATCCGAGGCTGCTGCGGTGGAAACGCCCGTCGCGGCAACGCCATGGTTCTTGCGTTTGGATGATGGAAAAGTTTTTGGGCCAGTTCCTTTGACCGAGCTGTTGCAGTGGGCCGTTGATTGCCGAATCGGGCCTGAACATCAGGTGTCTCTGGACAAGAAGGACTGGAAGAGCGCATCCGAGGTTGACGAATTACGTATGCAGTGGAAGGTCAAGCTGGAGGACGGTGAGTTCTTTGGTCCGGTGAACCTTTTTGCGGTCAGTCAGCTTATTCAGGACGGTGTCGTGGGGAGTGATCCTGAGCTCGCGCACAAGACATCAGGGAAGAGTGCCTCCTTCAGTACTCTGATTTCCGAGGAAATCAAGGTGCTGCTCGGGCGTGAAAAGGAACTCGTTAAGGCGCTGGCGCAAAAGAAGCCTGCCGGACCGCCTCCCCCGAAAGGGCGTAAGCGCAGTACGAAAAAGTAAGCCGGAAACGCGGATCGCGTTCCCCGTTTAACTAGCTCAGTGCAGCTGTGATGCGCTGCATGGCCTTGGCTACATTCTCGCTGCTATTAAACGCGCTGATGCGAATGTAGCCTTCGCCGCACGTTCCAAAACCGGCGCCTGGTGTGACCACGACACTGGCCTCTTGCAGGAGGCGGTCAAAGAAGTTCCAAGAGTCGCCGCCTGTCTGAACCCAGATGTACGGGGAATTCTCACCCCCGGCGATGGTGTAATTCATGGCACGCATGCAATCCGCGATGTGGGTTGCATTGGCGAGGTAGCCATCTACCAGCGCGCGTACTTGCGTGCGCCCTTCGTCCGAGTACGTGGCCTCTGCGGCTCGTTGAACGGGGTAGGATACGCCGTTGAACTTGGTGCAATGGCGACGGGTCCACAGCGAATGAAGGGAGACTGCGTTGCCTGACTCGTCGCTGG